>CANPXP010000011.1 GCA_947586255.1 uncultured Lachnospiraceae bacterium
TGTGACGTCCCTTCTGCACAGGGCGCGGACGGCGGAAAAGGGCGTTCTCGTCACACCGACGCTGTCCTTCGACGAGCGCGGGCATCAGCGCAATCATATCACCTACTATGTGTGCGGCATGGAGCAGGACGGCGCGGCGCCCGTCGGATTTATGCCGGTGGTCGAGGATTATATCGGCGAGGGCGGCAGCTTCGAGCAGCCGCGGAGCGTTCTTCAGAATCTTCCCTACGACGCTGCCGGGAAGTGCTACGACGGCTATGAGATCGTGGGCGCGCTTCGCTTTGCGGAGGCGACGCTGCAGCCGCAGGAGAGCAGGAGCTACACGGTGTTCATCGGTCTGGCGGACGAGCCGGGGCAGATCGACGCCATGCTCGCGCAGTACGCGGACGACGCCGCGGTGCTGCGGGCGCTCGACGGGACGAAGCGCTGCTGGGCGGACAGGATCAACGTGTCTTACGAGACGGCGGACGCCGTGTTTGACAACTTTATGTACTGGGTGAGCTTCCAGCCGATGCTGCGCAGAATCTACGGCTGTTCCTTCCTGCCGCACCACGACTACGGCAAGGGCGGCCGGGGCTGGCGCGATCTGTGGCAGGACTGCCTGGCGCTTCTGATCATGGAGCCCGCCGATGTCTGCCAGATGCTGATCGACAATTACGGCGGGGTGCGCATCGACGGCAGCAACGCGACGATTATCGGCAGCAGGCAGGGCGAGTTTATCGCGGACAGGAACAACATCACCAGAGTCTGGATGGATCACGGCCTCTGGCCGCTCATGACCACCAAACTGTACATCGACCAGACGGGAGATCTCTCGATTCTGCTGCGAGAGAATACTTATTTCAAGGATAAGCAGGAGGCGCGCGGCACCCGCATCGACGAGGAATGGGAGCAGGGCGGCGAGCCGGTCCTGAAGACGGCGGACGGCGCGCGTTACAGCGGCACGATCCTGGAGCATCTGCTGGTGCAGAACCTGACGGTCTTCTATGAGGTGGGCGAGCACAATCACATGCGTCTGCGCGGCGCGGACTGGAACGACGCGCTGGATATGGCGGAGGCGCGCGGCGAGAGCGTGGCGTTTACCGCCGCCTACGCGGACAATCTGGACATGCTGGCGGAGTTGGTCGGGCTTTTGCGGGAGAGAGAGGGCATGGAGGCCGTGGAGGTTCTCGCGGAGGCGGAGCCGCTCTTTGCGACGGGTACGGCGCTATATGAGAATATCGAGGAGAAGAAGGCGCTTTTAGCGGGATACTGCGACAGCTGCTTCCACAGTGTGACGGGTAAGAAGGTGCGGCTCGACGGCGGGAAGGTGCAGGAGAGCCTGCGGGAGAAGGCGCAGTGGATCAGAGAGCACATCCGCAGGACGGAGTGGATCGACGGCGGAGACTGCGGCTGGTTCAACAGCTACTACGACGACAACGGGCGTCAGTGCGAGGGTCTGACGGCGGACGGCGCGCGCATGATGCTCACGGGGCAGGTGTTTGCGGTGATGTCCGGCACGGCCACCGACGAGCAGACGGAGCAGATCGTCCGGGCTGCGGACAGGTACTTGTATGAGAGGGAGATCGGCGGGTATCGGCTGAATACGGATTTCGGCGAACTGAAGACCGATCTGGGGAGAATGTTCGGCTTCGCCTTCGGCCACAAGGAGAACGGCGCGGTGTTCTCCCACATGACTACGATGTACGGCAATGCGCTCTACAGGCGCGGTTTTGTGCGGGAGGGCTGGCGGGCGCTCCACACGCTGTATGAGCAGGCGGTGAACTTCGAGGTCAGCAGGATTTACCCGGGAATTCCCGAGTATTTCAACGACAGGGGCAGGGGCATGTACCACTATCTGACGGGCGCGGCGAGCTGGCTGATGCTGACGGTCATCACGGAGATGTTCGGCGTCCGGGGAGACTGCGGCGATCTGGTGCTCAGGCCCAGACTTCTGCAGGAGCAGTTTAGGGACGGCGAGGCCGGACTGACGCTGAATTTCGGCGGCAGAAGATGGCATGTCGTGTACCGCAACGCGCAGGCGAAGGAGTACGGCGCGTACCGGATTGAGAGCGCGATTCTGGACGGGGAGGCGCTGGAGACGGAGGAGACGTGCGTGCGGATACCGCGCGTGCGGATCGAGGCGCTGACGGAGAGCGGGACGCACGAGGTTACAGTGACGCTGGAATAGGACCCAGACCGCGGCGTTACAGGAGTTTGACACAGAGGGTTTGGAAAGAAAAGGGAGGTTGTCATGGGAGAGAAAGAGACAGTGTATCGCATAGAAAATTATGGGAAGAAATCGGCTTTTGCCAGTTTTTTGCCGGGGATCAGCGGGGTGCGCGGCATTCCAATCTGGTGTTATTATGTAAACCGCGGCCAGTGCGTCTCCTGCTTCGGCGTGGAGAACAAGGATCACGCGATCATGGAGTTCTCCGCGGCGCATCAGGCATACCAGACGGTGAAGAAGACGGGTTTTCGGACTTTTATCAAGAAGGAAGGGCGGGTGTTCGAGCCGTTCCGGGACGAGGAGGTCTCCCACAGCATGGAGATTTCCATGAACGGGCTGGCCATCGAGGAGAATAATGACGCCGAGGGGATTCGCACATCCGTCAGCTATTACACGCTGCCGGAGGAGAAGATCGGCGCGCTGGTGCGCATGGTGCGCGTCGCGAATACGGGCGATCAGCCCGCGGAGCTGGAAATTCTGGACGGTATGCCGGCCTGCATTCCCTACGGGATCGATCAGTGGAGCATCAAGATGATGGGGCAGACCATGAAGGCCTGGATGCAGGTGGAGGACGTGGGCGGACATCCGTTCATGCGCGTGCGGGCGAGCACGGTGGATTCCGCCGCCGTGACGGAGGTGAACGGCGGCAACTTTTCCATTGGCGTGCTGGAGGACGGCACGGCCCTGTATGCGATCACGGATCCGGCGCTGATTTTTTCCTACGATCTGTCGCTGGAGCGGCCGGTCGGTTTCGCGGAGCACAGTCTGCGGGAACTGGAAAAGATGCCGCAGGTGTGCCAGAATGTCTTCCCGTGCAGCTTCTACGGAACGGAGGCGAAGCTGCAGCCGGGGGAGAGCGTGACGCTCTACGAACTGATCGGGCAGGTGGAGAGGAAGGAACTGCTGCTTGCCTTCGCCGAGAAGAAGCCGGACGGCGCCTATTTTGAGCGGAAAAAGGAGAGGGCCGACGAGCTGGTGCATGACCTGTGCCGCCACATCCGCACCGGGACGGCGAATCCGGATTTTGACGCCTACTGCGAGTACACCTATATGGACAATGTGCTGCGCGGCGGCTATCCCATCAGACTGCCGGGGGACAAGGTGTTCTATGTCTACTCCAGGAAGCACGGAGATCTGGAGCGGGACTACAACTATTTCAGTATGCTGCCGGAATTCTACTCTCAGGGCAACGGCAATTTCCGCGACGTGAATCAGAACCGCCGGTGCGACGTCTTTTTCGCGCCTTTTACGGGCAGCGAGAGCATTCGGACATTCTACAGCCTGATTCAGCCGGACGGCTACAACCCGCTGGGGGTGGAGAAGGTCACCTATCGTCTGGAGGAGAAGAAGGCGGACGAGATTTTTGCCGGGGAGACGGCGGAGCAGAGAGCGCATCTGCGCGAGGTGCTGGCGAAGCCTTTTACGCCGGGCGCGCTCTGCCGGGAGCTGGATGCGCCGGGCAGAAAGGCGGAGGAGGCGGAGCAGCTGTTCGCGCAGGTCATGGAGGCGGCAGAGGGCGTCGTGAACGGCAGGTTCGGCGAGGGATACTGGTCGGATCACTGGACCTACAATCTGGATCTGCTGGAAAGCTATCTCTCTGTCTATCCGGAGAAGGAGGAGGCGCTGCTCTATGAGAAAGCCTACAGCTATTACAGACCGCAGGCCGCGGTGAAGAAGCGCGCCGCCCGCTGTGTGAAGACCGACAAGGGAATTCGCCAATATGGGGCCGTCGAGGAGCTTGATGTGCCGGACGGCAGTCTGCTTCGCGCTAAGCAGGGCGAAGGGGATGTGATCTATGTCACGCTGATGGAGAAGCTGCTGCTCTTGTCCGTCGCCAAGTTCGCCGCGCTGGACGCTTACGGCATGGGCGTGGAGATGGAGGGCGGCAAGCCGGGCTGGTACGACGCGCTGAACGGTCTGCCGGGGCTCTTTGGCTCCTCCGTGGCGGAGAGCTGCGAGCTGGCGAGAAATCTGGAGTACACGGTGCGGGCGCTGAAGCGCTACCCACAGGAGGTGGAGCTGCTCTCGGAGCTGGCGGACTTCATCGGGCAGGCGGGTAAGATCGCTTCTGAGGAAAAGAAGGTGCTGATGACGCAGCAGAAGGTGCTCTCCTTCTGGAATAAGATCAACGACGCCAAGGAGGCGTACCGGGAGCGCGTCTATGCGGGTGTGAGCGGCGACACCGTCACATTGCAGTCCGGGGAGCTGGCCGATATACTGGCGCAGTGGCACGAGATCGTGCTGCGGGGGATCGAGAAGGCCTGCGATATGGCGGGCGGCATCTGTCCGACTTATTTCAGCTATGAGGTGACGGAGTATGAGGAGCGCGAGGACGGGATTATGCCGCTCGACTTTGCGGTGCAGACAGTCCCGCTGTTCCTGGAAGGGCCGGTGCGGTATCTGAAGCTCGACCAGTCCATGTCGAAGAAGCGCAGGCTGTACGAGCAGGTCAGGGCGAGTGAGCTGTACGACACGAAGCTGTCCATGTACAAGGTCAACGCCTCTCTGGAGAAAGCGTCCTTTGAACTCGGGCGCGCCAGAGCGTTCACGCCGGGCTGGCTGGAGAATGAATCCATATGGCTGCACATGGAGTACAAGTATCTGCTGGAGCTGTTGAAGTCCGAGATGTACCGGGAGTTTTTCGCGGACTTCCACAAGGCGGCGGTGCCCTTCCTCGACAGAGAAGTGTACGGCAGGAGTATCTATGAGAATTCCTCCTTTATCGCCAGCAGCAGGAATCCGGACGCGTCGCTGCACGGCAAGGGATTCGTGGCGCGGCTGAGCGGCTCTACGGTGGAATTTCTGAATATGTGGATCCTGATGATGTTCGGGCAGCAGCCGTTTGCGGTGAAGGAGGGCGGGCTTGTCCTGCGTCTGGAACCGGCGCTGCCGGCTTATCTGCTTGCGGAGGACGGCGCGGTGGAAGCGGTGTTCTTGGGCGGGACGAAGGTTGTGTACCGCGTGGGCGAGAAGAAGGACTACATTCCCGGAGAGTACCGCGTCGAGACGTACAGGCTGCGCTACCGCGACGGCAGGGAAACAGTCGAGGACGGGCCGGAGATTGCGGGACAGGCGGCACAGGACGTGCGCGACGGCATTGTGGAGGAGATACAGGTGACGCTCGTCTGAGAACGGGTGCGGTGCAGAGCAAGAGAGCTATGAGAGGAAATATCATACGGCGATGGTTTCGCCATACAGCGATGGACGGGCGGTGCAGAGAGGCCGCAGAGCCGGCGGACGGCGCGGCGCGGGAAGAGACGGCCGGGGAGACAGAGCCTTTCCGGGCGCTGGACAGGCACGCTTTTGAGGGCGTTGTCGCGGACAGCCTTCAGAGAGGAAAAAACGGAGGCTGCCTGCTCCTGTGCGATGTGGATCGCTGTCGGGAGATCAATGCCGTCTGCGGGCGGGAGGCCGGCGACGCCGTTATCAGCTACGCGGAGATTGTGATCCGCGACGTGTTCGGCGAGTATGTCTGCGCCGGCAGTTTCGGCGGCGGCAGGTATGCCCTGTGGCTGCCCACGGTATCTGCTGAGCGCGCGGGAGAGATCGGACGGGGCGTCGGCGTTGTCAATGACCGGCTCTTACATCCGGCGGGGGAGCTGCCGCCGGCCTCGGTCAGCGCGGGCGCGGCTTTCGGCAGAGCCGGCGACGACGTTGAGAGCATATCGGGCCGGGCCCGACAGGCGCTCAGACTGGTCAAGGACAACGGAAACTGCGGTTTTGAGGCGGCACTGTAGCCTGCCGCGCGAGAGGATTATACGGAGGGACATCTATGGGCGGTTTTTTTGGAGTGGCATCAAAGAACGATTGCGTGTTTGACTTGTTTTTCGGAACGGATTATCATTCCCATCTCGGGACGCGCCGCGCGGGTATGGCGGTTTACAGCAGAGAGCAGGGATTTGACCGGGCGATCCACAATATCGAGAACGCCCCTTTCCGGACGAAGTTCGACAAGGATGCGAACACGATGCACGGCAGTCTCGGCATCGGCTGTATCTCTGATTACGAGCCGCAGCCGCTGATCGTCCGCTCCCATCATGGCACTTACGCCATCACGACGGTGGGGAAGATCAACAACAAGGACGAGATCGTGGAGGAACTCTTTCACAGCGGCCACGGTCATTTCCTGGAGATGAGCGGCGGGGATATCAACGCCACGGAGCTCGTCGCGGCGGTCATCAATCAGAGGGACAATCTGATCGAGGGGATACGCTATGCGCAGGAGCTGATCGAGGGCTCCATGACGATGCTGCTCATGACGCCGAAGGGCATCTATGCGGCGCGGGACAGACTCGGGCGCACGCCGGTGACGGTCGGCAGGAAGGAGGACGCCTTCTGCGTCTCCTTCGAGAGCTTCGCCTATCTGAATCTGGGATACCAGCCGGAGCGGGAGCTGGGGCCGGGAGAGATCGCGGCCGTCACGCCGGAGGGAGTGCAGTCTCTGGTCGCGCCCGGAAAAGAGATGAAAATCTGTACCTTCCTGTGGATCTATTACGGTTACCCGTCCTCCTCCTACGAAGGAGTCAGCGTGGAGCAGATGCGTTACAACTGCGGCGCAATGCTGGCTAAGCGGGACGATGTGCGGCCCGATATCGTGGCCGGTGTGCCGGACTCCGGAACGGCCCACGCCATCGGTTATGCCAACGAGTCGGGAATACCGTTCTCGCGGCCTTTTATCAAGTACACACCCACCTGGCCGCGCTCCTTTATGCCCACCATACAGAGCAAGAGAGATCTGATCGCCAGAATGAAGCTGCTTCCGGTGCATGATCTGATCAAGGGCAGGAGACTACTGATCATCGACGACTCCATCGTGCGCGGCACACAGCTTCGGGAGACGACGGAATTTCTCTATCAGAGCGGCGCTGAGGAGGTACATATCAGACCGGCCTGCCCGCCGCTTCTGTACGGCTGCAAATATCTGAATTTCTCGCGCTCCACATCCGAGATGGAGCTGATCGCAAGGCGCGTGATTCAGGAGATGGAGGGGGACAACAGGTACCCGAATCTGTCAGTCTATGCGGATCCGGACAGCGCGGAGTACCGGGAGATGCTGGAAAAGATCAGGGAGAAGCTGAACTTTACGACACTGCGCTATCACCGTCTGGACGATATGACCGCGTCCGTCGGCATTGACAAGTGCAGGCTGTGTACCTACTGCTGGGACGGCCGGGAGTAGGAGCGCCGCCGCATGGCCGCGCGGACTGAAAGACTGCGCGGGCTGTGAGAATGGTGTGGGAGGAGAGCGGAAGAATGGTATTCAAATGCAGAAACTGCGGTGGCAATGTGGTGTATGAGCCGGCCCGCGGACATATGTACTGTCCCCACTGTGAGAGTCTGGACAGCGAGGATGCGGTGCGGGGCGGATCGCTCACCCAGTGCGCCGTCTGCGGCGCGCCCGTCGAGGCGGGTCAGTACACCTCGTCGAGCCGGTGCGGACACTGCGGCAGTTACCTGGTGTTCGACGAACGGGTGGAGGGCGGCTATGAGCCGCGCTGGATACTGCCTTTTTATCTGAACAAGGAAGAAGCCGTGGAGGCGATGAACCGGGAATTCGGCAGGCGGCTCTTCACACCGGCAGATTTTATGTCAACCAAAAGTCTGGAAAAGATGGAGGGGCGCTATGTGCCTTTCTGGCTCTACGACTATCAGGCGCGGTATGATTTCGCGGGCGAGGGCACGGTGGTGCGGAGCTGGACAAGCGGGGACACGGAGTATGTGGAGACTTCCTACTATGAAGTGATACGGCAGATGGACGTGGATTTTGACAAAATACCCGCGGACGCCTCCTACGAGATGACAGACGACATCATGGATCTGATGGAGCCCTACGATTATGGGGCGCTCATAGACTATGCGCCGAAATATATGTCCGGCTTTTACGGGGAGATCTACAACCAGGAGGCGCAGGAACTGGAGGGAAGGGCGCAGGCCAAGGCGCGGGACGCCTCCGAGGAGCTGATGCGGGAATCTCTGCAGGGCTACACGGGGATGCGGCCGCTCCGCAGAGACCTGAATGTGCAGACCAGGGCGGCCAATTATGCGCTGATGCCCGTGTGGCAGTATCTGTACCGCTACAGAGGCAAAACCTACGCGTTTCATGTCAACGGGCAGACGGGCAAGGTGATCGGCACGATGCCTGTCTCGCAGGGCAAGGTGCTGGCTTACGGCGCTTCCGTGTTCGTGATCGTGGCGGCGATCTGCAGGCTGGCGCTCAATTTCCTGGAAATTCTGTGAGAGGGGGATCGCGATGGGAGAATATTTTCGCTGTTTTAAATGGCTGTATATCATTCTGGCGGCCGTGCTCCTGCTCTTTGGCTTCCTGAGCGCAGGGCATATGCTGATCGCTTCGCTGTCGCATCACGAGCGGACCAACACGGAATGCGTCACGGCGGAGCGCGTGTTCGACTATGGCGACGTGCTGACGGACAGGGAGGAGAGGAAACTGCGCAGGCTGATTGCCAGACGGGAGAAGCAGACGGGCTGCGACATCGTGCTGGTCACGCTGCAGGAATCCCTGAAGGACTATGCGCGCGGGATCGATCCCTATGTGGATTATGACGAGTTTGTCAGAATCTATGCGGAGCAGTTCTATGAGACCAACGGCTTCGGCTATGACAAGCCGAACGGGGACGGCGTCATTCTGGTGGACAACTGGTACCGCGAGGACGACGGCAGGATCTACACATGGCTCTGCACGACGGGGCGGGCGAAGACGGAGTACTCCGACGCGGACGTCGATCATCTGCTGGACAATGTCTACCGCTATGTGGAGAGGAATCCCTATCGGGCCTACAAGACCTATGTCAACGATTTCTACCATGACATGATGGGGCTGCATATCATTCGTCTGAACATATCCGGCCTGCTTCCCTGGATCGCGGGCGCCGTGGCGGCGGCAGCCTTTGTCCTGTGCAACTGGCGCTCCAAAAGAGGCGGCAGCACCGTCACGGCAGTCACCTATGTGGAGGGCAGAAAGCCGGAATTCAGGGTGCGGGAAGACAGATTCTTACGCAAGTCCGTGATGCGGCACAAGATTCAGACGAGCAGCGGCAGCGGCGGCAGCGGGGGCGGTCACAGCGGAGGCGGTGGCGGCGGCAGCCACGGCGGCGGCGGTCACAGCAGATAATGATCCCCCGTATTTCACGGGGAATAAGACAATTTCACGGAAAACAGGACAACAAAAAGAGATGGCTCAAAACGGCCATCTCTTGCTTTGTCACTTCACGGTCTGCCCTTGGTCCTACGCCATCTTGTTTACGGCAAGGCTCATGCGGGAAACCTTTCTCGCAGAAGTATTCTTGTGGTACACACCCTTCTTGGTCGCCTTGTCAATCGCGGACGTCGCTGCGACAAGCGCTGACTTGGCAGCCTCTTTATCGTTAGCCTCAATAGCGGCATAGACCTTTTTGATTGCGGTCTTCACGCCGGACTTGATCGCCTTGTTTCTGTCAGCCTTGGTCTTGTTGACCAGAATACGCTTCTTTGCAGATTTGATGTTAGCCATGATCACACCTCCGATTCTGATTGTATTTATTTGGACGTGTCTCATTAGAGCCGGACACGGACGTCTTAATAGAAACACACGCATATTATTGTAGTTTATGAGTTTCACAATGTCAATACATATTTTGTTTATTTTTGCAAAAAATAGAAAAGTAAATAACCAACGAAACCGGATACGCATATAGTAAGGTAGAATGCGGGAAATGAGGAACAGGCATGGACAGCTGGTCGACGGTCAGGACGGACTTGGCGTTGGAAGCCAGAGAGAGCATTGAGGAAAAAGCGCAGGAGCTGCACGGAGTATCCGTGGAGGAGCGGTTTGACGAGACGGGGAACGTGCATGTCACGCGGGTGACCGTCGGGACCAAGAACGGTGCCAAGCTGCTCGGCAAGCCCATGGGGATCTATATCACGCTGGAGGCGCCGGACATGACAGAGCCAGAGGAGGACTACCATCAGGAGATATCGGCGATCCTGGCCGATGAGCTGCGGAGCATACTGCCCGAGCCGGACAGGGAGAAGTCCATCCTCGTGGTAGGGCTGGGAAACCGCGAGGTGACCGCGGACTCTCTCGGGCCTAACGTGGTGGACAATCTGCTCGTCAACCGTCATATTGTGCGGGAGTACGGCAAGGTGGCGTACAATCGCTCCAAAATGCACCTGATCAGCAGTCTGGTGCCGGGCGTCATGGCGAAGACGGGAATGGAGTCCGCGGAGATCATCAGAGGAGTCATCGGCGAGACGAAACCGGATCTGGTGATTGTGATTGACGCGCTGGCCGCCCGTTCCACGAAAAGGCTGAACCGCACGATACAGATCACCGACACCGGCATCCATCCTGGATCCGGCGTCGGCAACCACCGCAATGCGATCACGCAGGAGAGCCTTAATGTCCCTGTGCTCGCACTGGGCGTGCCCACGGTGGTGGATGCCGCGACCATCGTGGGGGACGCGATGGGGGAGAGACCGGTCGCGCTGAAGGAGCTGAACAACATGTACGTCACGACCAAGGATGTGGACCAGCAGATCCAGCAGATCAGCCATATCCTGTGCGACGGTATCAACAAGGCGCTGAACGGGCCGGAGGAGAGCTGACCGCAATCAGGCATGAAGCCATGTCCGTGTCGCATATACATGAATTGATATGGACATGAAAAAGAAGCTGCTCAGGATTATTATAATAACGGTTGTTTCGCTTTCTGCCCTCTTTGTGCTGGCGGAAGGCCTTCGCGCGGAGACCGGGCGGGGAGAGGCGGACGGGGACGGCGCGCTTGCGGCATGGCTGCAGGGAGTGCTGTTGGAGCCATACTTTCCGGCTGTGCGCATGATGTTTGGCGGGACAGGCAATAAAATAACAAACGATATATATAGCGGCTGGCTGCTCGCGGAATATCCGGTTCTGCTATACGGCGCAGGACGGGAGCTGGGGGCGGACACGGCTGCCGAGAGCGACTATGCGCGGCTCATGATGCTGGAGGGCAGCGACGAGGAGCGCAAGGCGATCTCGGAGGACGGCCTGGAATATGACGAGAACGCGATGCATCTGGAAAAGGGTCTGGCCGAGGCGCTCCTGGAGGAGAACGGCGTATACATAGAAGAAAACCGGACGCCGGAGGCGGAGACGGCGCAAGGGGAGAGCCCGGCGTTTCAGCCAGCGCCGCAGAAGAGTTACAGCTATGACTGGAGCGAGCTGCAGAGCTATGAGATGCTGATTAAGGCCTTCTACGCCGTGGACAGCACGACGAGGGCGGGGGAAGAGCTGCTCAGCACGGAGGCGCTGCTGTCGCCGGACATGCGTGTGCAGGGCGGCCCGGACGCGCCGCAGATTCTGATCTATCACACGCACTCGCAGGAGGCTTTCGCGGACTCTGTGGCGGGCGACGCCTCCACAGGCATCGTCGGTGTGGGGGAGTATCTTGCGTCGATTCTCCGGGAGCAGTACGGCTACAATGTGCTGCACCACACCGCCGCCTATGACCGCGAGTCGCGGGATTACGCTTACAGCAATGCGCTGCCCGACATCGAGAAGCTGCTGGAGGAGTACCCCTCGGTGGAGGTGGTCATCGATCTGCATAGGGACGCCGTCCCCGAGGACAGGCGGTTGGTCGTCGATCTGCAGGGCAGGCCCACGGCGCAGTTCATGTTTTTCAACGGCCTGAGCCGCACTGCCAAGGGGGAGATCGAATACCTTGAGAATCCCTATTTGGCGGAGAATCTGGCCTTCTCCTTCCAGATGCAGGCGGCCTGCAACGAGTACTATCCGGGGCTTGCGCGCAGGATCTATCTGAAAGCGTACCGATACAATATGCATGTCTGTCCGAAGTCGCTGCTGATCGAGCTGGGCGCTCAGAACAATACGGTGGAGGAGGCGATGAACGCCTGCGATCCGCTGGCCCATGTGCTGGATCTGGTGCTGAGCGGCCGGGAGCCCGCGCGCTGACGGTGGACAGATTTTGCGGAGTGTAGTACAATTAAAGCATGCTCGGCAGCCTGCCTCTTTAGTGGTGAAGCAGGCTCGGCAACAAAGAGAGACAGGAGAGGAAACGGACAAGCATGGCGGCCATAGACCAGAGTAAAATCAGAAATTTCTGTATCGTAGCCCACATCGATCACGGCAAATCCACATTGGCGGACAGGATTATAGAGAAGACGGGACTTTTGACCAGCAGAGAGATGCAGGCGCAGGTGCTCGATAACATGGAGCTGGAGCGCGAGCGCGGCATCACGATCAAGGCGCAGACCGTGCGGATCGTCTACAACGCCAAGGACGGGAACGAGTATATTTTCAACCTGATCGACACGCCGGGACATGTGGACTTCAACTATGAGGTGAGCCGCGCGCTGGCGGCCTGCGACGGCGCGATCTTGGTGGTGGACGCGGCTCAGGGCATCGAGGCGCAGACGCTTGCCAACGTGTATCTCGCGCTGGACCACGACCTGGACGTCTTTCCGGTGATCAACAAGATCGATCTGCCCAGCGCCGACCCGGAGCGGGTGAAGAATGAGATCGAGGACGTGATCGGCATCGAGGCGCAGGACGCGCCTCTCATTTCTGCCAAGAACGGCGTCGGGATCGACGAGGTGCTGGAGGCGGTCGTGAAGAAGATTCCGGCGCCCGGTGGCAGCCCGGACAACCCGCTGCAGGCCCTCATCTTCGATTCCGTGTACGATTCCTACAAGGGCGTGATCGTGTTCTGCCGCATTATGGAGGGCAGGGTGTCCAAGGGCTGTGAGATCAAAATGATGGCCACGGGAGCCACGGCGGAGGTGGTGGAAGTCGGTTACTTCGGCCCGGGACAGTTCATTCCCTGCGAGGAACTGGCTGCCGGCATGGTGGGCTATCTGACCGCCTCCATCAAGAATGTGAAGGACACGGCGGTGGGAGATACGGTGACGGACTTGAACCGCCCCTGCGCAGCGCCGCTGCCCGGCTATAAAAAAGTCAATTCTATGGTGTACTGCGGCATGTATCCGGCGGACGGCGCCAAGTATCCGGATCTGCGTGACGCGCTGGAGAAGCTGAAACTCAACGACGCGTCGCTGAACTATGAGCCGGAGACCTCCATTGCGCTCGGCTTTGGGTTCCGCTGCGGCTTCCTCGGCCTTCTGCACCTGGAAATCATACAGGAGCGGCTGGAGCGGGAGTACAATCTGGATCTTGTCACGACGGCGCCGGGCGTTATCTATCGGGTGCACAAGACTGACGGGGAGATGATCGAGCTGACGAATCCCTCCAATCTGCCGGATCTGTCGCAGATCGCCTATATGGAGGAACCCATCGTCAGCGCGGAGATCATGGTGACGACGGAGTTCATCGGTCCGATCATGCAGCTGTGCCAGGAGAGGCGAGGACGCTATATCAGCACGGAATACATCGAGGCTTCGAGGGCGCTCATCAAGTATGAACTGCCGCTCAACGAGATCATCTATGACTTCTTCGACGCGCTGAAATCGCGCTCCAGAGGCTACGCCTCCTTCGACTACGAGATGAAGGGGTACGAGGAGTCGAAGCTGGTAAAACTGGATATCCTCATCAACCATGAGGAGGTGGATGCACTGTCCTTCATCGTCCACGCGGACAGCGCCTACGAGCGCGGCAGGAAGATGTGCGAGAAGCTGAAGGAGGAGATCCCGCGGCATCTCTTCGAGATTCCGATTCAGGCGGCGGTGGGCGGCAAGATCATCGCCAGAGAGACGGTGAAGGCGATGCGCAAGGATGTGCTCGCGAAGTGCTACGGCGGAGATATCACCCGCAAGAAGAAGCTGCTGGAGAAGCAGAAGGAAGGCAAGAAGCGCATGCGGCAGATCGGCAGCGTGGAGATTCCGCAGAGCGCTTTTATGAGCGTGCTGAAACTGGACGACAAGTAACAGCATAATATAGCATATGTTATTATAAGAAGACAGGAGAAAGCATGGACGAGCTGAGCATTTACCTTCACATTCCGTTTTGCGTCAGGAAATGCCTCTATTGCGATTTCCTGTCTTTTCCCGTGTGCGGAGACGGAAACACGGCGGAAAACAAGCATACCGGCAAAAGTTATGTAAACCTAATATCGCCCCAAAAAGCCGCATGGGTTGAAAGTTATGTAAACTTAATCCGAGACGAAATCATCCGGACAGCGCCGGAATACAAAAAATATCGGGTGATATCTGTTTTCGTCGGCGGCGGTACGCCGTCTCTGCTGCCCACAGGGGCGATGAGAGCCATTCTGGACGCGGTCCGGAGCGGCTATCGTCTGGAGGAGGACGCTGAGATCACCCTGGAGATGAACCCGGATACCGTGACGGAGGAGAAGCTGCGAGAATACATAACATGCGGTATCAATCGCCTCAGCATTGGCCTGCAGTCCGCGGACGACGCGGAACTTGCGCGGATCGGGCGGATTCACGATTACGGGACGTTTGCGCAGGCCTATGAGACTGCGCGCAGGGTCGGCTTTGCCAATATCAACATCGATCTGATGGCGGCGCTGCCGGGACAGACGATTGCCGCTTATGGGCGCACGCTGCGCAGGGTGGCGGCGCTTGCGCCGGAGCATATCTCCGCCTACAGCCTCACGCTGGAGGAGAGCACGCCGTTATATGAGCGGCGGCGGGAGTTTTCTTTTCCCCCGGAGGAGGAAGAGCGGGAGATGTATGCGCTGACGGGGACGTATCTGGCCTCCTGCGGCTATCATCGGTACGAGATCTCCAACTATGCCCGTGACGGATTCGAGTGCAGGCACAATAAGGTGTACTGGCGGCGGGGCAATTACGTGGGCTTCGGTCTGGGCGCCTCTTCCATGACGGAGAATGTCAGGTGGAAGAACCCGACGGATGGGGAGCGGTACCGGAACTATGTCGACGCGCTTGCGAGGGCCGCGGAAGCCGGCGGCAGCGCAGGGCTCAGGGAGAAAAACGCGGAGGAGTTCGCCCTGCAGCGCCTGAGCGTGCCGGAACAGATGGAGGAGTTTATGTTTCTGGGGCTTCGCATGATGCGGGGCGTGAGCGGCCGGACATTCCGGCGGGTTTTCGGAGCGGACATGGAGGAGACCTACGGGGCGGTTATAGGGAAGCTGTGCGGGCAGGGGCTTCTGGAGAGAGACGGGGAGCGCGTCCGGCTGACGGAGCGTGGCATCGACCTGAGCAACTATGTCATGGCGCAGTTTCTGTTCGACTGAGACGCCGGATCCGGCGGCAGACTGACCGGATAATGTGCAAATGTGCGCATATTTATATTGTATTTTGTATTTTGGGTTTGTATAATAGATATTATAGCAGGTTTTGCGCTCCGCGCCCGGGCATGGTCCTTTTTCGGGTGGAAAGGCACTCGGCGTACCGAAGGTTCATAGAATAGAGTAAATGGACTTTTGGGGGCTTCCTTTGAAAACATTTGAGCAACCGTTGACTGCGAAGGAAGAAGCGGCATACTTAAGTCTGTTGGAGACGGGCGGTGAGGCTGAGCGGGCGCGGGCGAAGAAGGTTCTGACGGAACACAATCTCCGGCTGGTCGCGCATATCGCCAAGAAGTATCAGAATGTGGACGAAGAGACGGAAGACATGATATCGATCGGGACGATCGGCCTGATCAAGGCGATCGATTCCTTTGACGCGGGCAAGGGCAAGCTGAGCACCTACGCCGCGCGTTGCATCGACAATGAACTGCTGATGTTTCTGCGCGCCAGAAAGAAAACTTCCAGGGAGGTCTCACTCTATGAGCCCATCGGCACGGACAGAGAGGGCAATGAGATCAACCTGTTGGACATCATAGAGCAGGATCAGGACGATCTGGTAGAACGGATGGAGACGGAGGATAGGCTGAGCAGGCTGGCCGGGTTGATCCATAATACGCTGAGCGACAGGGAGCGGGAGATCATCACCCTGCGGTACGGGCTGGCGAACGAGCGCGAGGTGACCCAGCGGGAGATCGGTCACAAGCTGGGAATCTCCAGAAGCTATGTATCCCGCATAGAGAAGAGAGCGCTTGAAAAGCTCAGGGCGGCATATGAGACGCTGTGAGAAGCGGTGTTGACGAAGGAGGAAGACAGACAATGCTTTTTGTGAAGCAGACGGATTTAAAGACAGGAATGAGGCTGGCGCGGCCGATCTACAATAAGGACGGCGTCCTGCTGTACGAGCGGGATTCCAAACTGACGGCGCAGGGCATCGAGAGTATCAAGAATTTCGGGTTGATCGGTATTTTTGTGCTGGAGCCGGCAGAGCCCGTTCCACCCATGACGCAGGCGGATCTCGATTTCGAGCGCTTTCAGACGATGTTTGTCTTTTCCATTCAGGAGGAGATGGAGAAGGTCCTGCAGACGAAGCGGCTGGCTAAGATGCAGACGATCGCGGCCAATATCATCAAGAATTACGGCCATCTGGACAAAAAGATCAACTTCGTGCAGAATCTCAGAAGCAAAGAGGACTATATCTACAAGCATTCCCTGAATGTGGCGATCCTGTGCGCTATGATAACACATGTTCTGAATATGAGAGTCGACGAGCAGCTGGAGGCGGTGCAGGCGGCCATCATTCACGATATCGGCAAGATGACGGTGCCTAAGAGCATAGCGGAGAAGGACGTCTTGAGCCCGGAGGAGCAGGAGGCTGTCCGCTCGGCGCAGATACAGGGCTTCGACCTGATCGATCTGGTGTACTCCTCCAGCCCGAATATCAAACGGATCTGCTCGCAGGCGCAGCGGGCGCTGGAGAGCCTGGAAACCGGGGCCGATATCTCGGCCATGAAGATGGTGAACGGCGCCAGAGTCCTGGCGGTGGCGGACGCCTTCGACGTGATGACGGCGATGCAGGCGGGGAGAGCGCCGGAGTCCGAGGTGGCGGCGCTGAAGCACCTGTTAGCCAACCCGCAGGTCTTTGACGAAAAGATCGTGGAAGGACTGATACGCGCCGTCAATATCCTGTACCCCGGCGTCAGCGTGGAGCTCAACACGGGCGAGAAGGCGCTGGTGATAACGGCCAACGAGCAGAATATACTGGAGCCCATGATCCTGATGTTCGGGGACAACAGCATCGTGGACCTGAGCAACCGCTCCATGTACGGAGATCTGGAGATCAAGGATATTATGAAGACGATGGACAACCGTCACGTGATGGACATAGATATGCTGAAGAGACAGGGCATTCAGGTGGACGAGCCGGAATATGTGGCGGTATCTTAGAGAAAAGGAGTGAAAGATGGCAATGCCTACGATAGAAGAGATCATGAAGGTTGCATGCGACGCCGGCGCGTCGGACGTACATATCACGGTGGGAATCCCGCCCAAGATGCGCGTGAACGGTGCGCTCATCACGATGGATTTCCCGCGCATGATGCCGGCGGACACACTGGCTGTCGCCTACTCGATCATGAACGATGTGCAGAGAGAGCGCTTCGAGGAGCGCGGCGAGTACGATATGTCCTTCTCCATACCGGAACTGGGAAGATACCGTGTCAATGTGTACAAGCAGAGAGGCTCCGCGGCGTTGGCGCTGCGCCTGGTGGGAACCCAGGTGCCCTCTCCGGAAGTGCTGGGCGTGCCGGAGTCCGTCATCAACCTGTATGAGAGGAAGCGCGGACTGATCCTGGTGACAGGGCCTACCGGAAGCGGTAAGTCCACCACCCTGGCCGCGATTATCGATAAGATCAACAATAACCGCGACGCGCATGTCATCACCCTGGAGGACCCCATCGAGTACCTGCACCAGCACAAGATGGCGATGGTCAACCAGAGAGAGATCGGGCTGGACTCCCAGAATTATGCCAACGCCCTGCGCGCCGCCCTGCGTGAGGATCCGGACGTCATTCTCGTGGGCGAGATGCGCGACTTCGAGACGATCAGCGTCGCGATCACGGCGGCGGAGACAGGCCACCTCGTGCTGTCGACTCTGCACACCATCGGCGCGGCCAGCACCGTGGACCGTGTCATCGACGTGTTCCCGCCCCACCAGCAGCAGCAGATCAGAGTGCAGTTCGCCAACGTGCTGGAGGCGGTCATCTCCCAGCAGCTCGTGCCGACGATCGACGGGCACGGGCGCGTGGCGGCCTTCGAGGTCATGCACGCCAACCACGCCGTCCGCAACCTGATCCGCGAGGGCAAATCCCACCAGCTCGCAACCGTCATGCAGACGAACCGCAAGATGGGCATGATCACCATGGACGACGCGCTGGTGCAGCTCTTCTACGAGGGGAAGATTGACCGGGAGATGGCGATCCAGTTCGCCCAGGATCCCGACGCTATGCAGAATAAGGTGATGTAGCTTGGGGATAGACCTGCTTTATCGTGCAGAACATTTATTCCTTGTAATTTTTAAGGAATAATGCTATATTATGAGCATATTCTAAAGATGAGTTTTGCCGATGTATTTTTGGAGGTGATACAAATGGCAACCAAAAGTATATTGAAAGATATAAATATCAATAGCAGACAGCTCGCCCATACGTTTGTGTCCGCATTAACACAGAACGAAAATGGTAAATATAAACCGGCACAGCTAACCAGAGAGTGCAAAGAACTTACGGGCGAACAGATCAGGGAGTTTTTTGATAAGCACAGATGATATGGAACAGAAGTTTGTTAAGACACACTTTGTGGAGATAAACCTAAGCGATATGATAGAGCAAATGGGGGAGGATGAGACAAAGATCATTCTCTCCTCTTTTTCTTGTCCCTTAAATAAGGACATAGAAAATTTTCTCAAAAATAAGGCAATAGAGTTTTCAAAACGAACTACCGCAAAGACGCATCTTGTATTCTGGCAGACTGATGACAGGAAATATAAAGAATTTGTAGGTTACTACACAGTCGCTTCAAAAGTGATCACCGTTGACAGAGATATTCTTAGTAATACGGAGGCAAAAAAACTCAGAAATCAGGGGATTTATGATGAAAGCAGGCATACATATACTGTTCCGGCTCCATTGATTGCTCAATTAGGAAAAAATTATTCCAACGGAAACGATACACTGATCTCCGGAGCAGACCTTCTCCATCTGGCAGTAAATAAAGTCCGTAAGATACAGAAGGAAATTGGCGGCCGTTTTATGTATCTGGAATGTGAAGATAATGAAAAACTTTTGGCTTTTTACACAAAATATAATTTTAAGATTTTTGGGAAAAGGGCTTTGGATCGCGACGAAACCGATGTAAAAGGAGAATATTTGATTCAGCTTTATGCAATGTTCTGAATAGTGATAAAGGTGATGTTAAAAGAAGAACCCCTTTATGGCATATGCATTTCTATCATGCAAGATACAAAATCTCCTTGCGAATGCTTTTCTTTGTGATGAGATCACTTTATACATTGTATACTATACAATATCTCGGCGCTTTTGAGAAAAACACTTATGAAGATGAATTTGTTGACAAATGTCAAGAAGTGAGAAAGGAATAACTTATATAAAATGCTGATATTTTAAGCTTTATCAATAAATATCGCACGCTGTGAATCCAAGAGAAATAAATCGTATATTAATTTTGAGATTATTCGTCAATGATATTGACATGAGCATAAATACATGGTACGGTATACAAAAATAGAGAAGGCGATTTTATATGCAAAATTTAGATTTAATTCACGGAGGTGATGAATATTGAAGCTGATCTATCCAGCGATTTTCAAATCTTTTTCGGATAAAAGAGACGGTTACGTGGTGGAATTTCCGGATCTGCCGGGCTGCGTAACATGGGGTGAGAATTTGGAACAGGCTATAGAAAGGGGCATAGATGCGGCGAGCGGCTGGATTCTGGGAGAACTGGCGGACGGAAAGCAGATCCCTCGTGCCTCTGAATACTCTGAGATCATCGTGAAAGAAGGCTGCATCGTCAATATGCTGCGCCTGGACATCGAGGCATATGGGGAAAAGCGTGGAATAAAAGCCGTCAGGAAGAATCTTACGATTCCTGCCGGGCTGAACGCTTTTGCAAAAGAAAACAACATCAACTTCTCGAAACTCCTGCAGAATGCCCTGCTTGTGCTGGCACAGGCAAAATAATATTAGAAACTCCCGCGGTCGTATCGGCTGCGGGAGTTGTTTGTAGGCGGGCTCCAAAATAAAATTCCCCCAATTTGGGGAGAGAATTTGTCAATACGTTTACACAGTTGCTCCGCTTGCCGCTCAATGTTGCCGGAGTGGTTTTGGCTTCATTACCCACAGCAGACTCTTCGCTTTGGATGATGAAAAACATCAGCGTTTAAAGACCGGTTTTTGCGCGGCATAGGCATAAAAGGAGACATTTAATCCGTCGATCGGAAGCACATATCCCCATTGTTCGTTTACCAGAGCGGTTTTGTCTTCGTTTCTGCGATACCATCCATTGTATTTCTTTTGTATAGTCTGGTCGCTTGTCTTCATTTTAATCTCAAAACGATTGGAAGAGCCGTTTCGCAAAGTAGCCATATCTACAGGGTATAGACCATTCAGAGATCTGAAATATAAATAGTCCGGTTCATTGGCATAGACAGCCGATATGTTTTTGCTGGCAAAAGGAATATAACCGTCTCTGATAATAAAGGCTTCTCTGTCTGCATTGACGATGGCGAACTGGTCTTCGTGAGCATAATTTTGAAAAGCCAGAAAGACCACTCTGCCGTCAAACAAATTTATATCGCTGATTTGAAGTTCTATATTAAAAGAATTTTCTGCAGATTTGCCGGCAGTATTATCGTCTGCGTCGGGAGTGTCTGACAGTCCGCACAGATATTCCACAGAGACGTCGAAATACTCGGCGATGAGGGGAAGGACATCTTCGGTGGGATGGCGCCGTCCTCTTTCCCAGGCGGATATAAGCAGGCTTGACTGGGATTTGCCGAACAGTTTTGAAAGTTCGTCGGCTAACTGCTGCTGTGTCAATCCGTGCTTCGCCCGCTCGCTGGCAATACGTGATCCGAGAACAACAGGATTGATAACGAAATCGTTCGATTTTTTCATATTATACGCCTCTTGGAATTATTTTGTATATTATACAATAGTATGAAAATATGTCAATATATATTTACACGTTTATAATTTCGCGCATAATTTTGTGTGAATAAATTTGCGCCAAAGTGCTATTCCGGAAAGTGCTATCCCAAAACAAAAAAGGACTTGACAACCTCGCCAAGTCCTTTTATGATGAAGACAATATCAACGTCATTCTGAACATATCGCGGCAGGCGCACAGCCACGGCCCGCGGTATCTGTGATTCCGGCGTATCGCCAAAGATTCAGAGACAGAGAGAAAACAGGAACAGAGAAAACAGAGACAGAGAGATTGGAGGGCAGAAGTTTATCGCTGCCGCAAAGGAGGAAGAAGTTTGTTCAGTACAATTACATCGGGGACGATCTGCGGCATCAGCAGCTGTATGGTGCAGGTGGAGGTAGACATTTCCCAGGGGCTGCCGTGCTTTCAGATCGTGGGGCTTCCCGGTTCGGAGGTGCGAGAGGCCAGGGAGCGTGTCAAGGTGGCGCTCCGGAATGCGGGGATATCGATGCCGCCGCTGTGCGTCAACGTGAATCTCTCGCCGGCGGACATCCACAAGAGCGGAACGATGTTCGATCTGCCGGTGGCGATCGGCATTATGACAGCGCTGTCCAAGCTGCCCCAAGGGGCGGCGGAGGGCACGCTGCTGATCGGAGAACTGGGGCTGTCGGGGGAGATCAAGCCTGTCAGGGGCGTGCTCCCGATTGTGAGAGAGGCGGCGAGGCTGGGCGTGAAGCGCTGTATCTTGCCGGCGGAGAACGCGTGGGAGGGCGCGCTCGTGGAGGGGACGGACAGTGTCGGCGTGTCGAGCCTGCAGGAGACGATAGAGGCGCTGAGCAGTCCGGAAGGATTGGCGGGCGTGCGGGCACGGCGCGCGGACAGGGAGGAGAAGCAATGCGCCGGACAGGACGGCGGCCGGCTTCGGGAGGAGGCAGGGAGGCCGGACAGCGGCAGGGCAGCCGCAGCGCAGCGCTCCGGGAAAAGGGATGCCGCGGAGGAGAGCCGGGACAGGGAAGATTTCGCGGACATAAGCGGACAGGAGAGTCTGAAGCGGGCGGCGAAGGTGGCGGCGGCCGGCTTTCACAATCTGTTGATCGTGGGCGCGCCGGGCTCCGGCAAGACGATGCTGGCGCGGCGCATACCGACGATCCTGCCGCCGTTGACCGCCGAGGAGGCGCTGGAGGTGGCCTCCGTCTACAGCATATCGGGGCTTCTCAAGCCGAAGGCCCGCGGGGCGGATGATTGCCTTGCGATCGACAGACCTTTTTTGCATCCCCATCACACGGTCACGGGGCAGGCGCTTGCAGGCGGCGGCCGGATTCCCGTGCCGGGGATCGTCAGTCTCGCGCACAGAGGAGTGCTTTTTCTGGATGAACTGCCGGAGTTTAAGCGGGAGACGCTGGATATTCTCAGACAGCCGCTGGAGGACAGGCGGATACAGATCGCGCGAAACGGCGGCACCTATGAGTATCCCGCGGACTTCATGCTGGTGGGAGCCATGTATCCCTGCCCCTGCGGTTATTATCCGGATATGGGACGCTGCCGCTGCACGCCGCATGAGATCCGCCGGTATCTGCGCCGGGTGTCCGGACCGATTCTGGACAGGATGGACGTCTGCGTGGAGGCGCAGCCGGTGCCTTTTCGGGATATTGTGCGGCGCGGGGAAGGGGAGAGCAGCACACAGATGCGGGAGCAGGTCATGCGCGCCAGAGAGCGGCAGGCGGAGCGCTTTGCGGGTACGGGCATACGGTTTAACGCGGACATGAAGGCGGCCGACGTGGACAGGTACTGTCCGCTGGGGGACAGGGAGAGGAAGTTCATGGAGAAAATGTTCGGGTCCATGCAGCTGTCCGCCAGGGGATACCACAGGGTCGTCAAGGTAGCGCGGACGATCGCTGATCTGGAGGGGAGTGACCGGATTGGGGAGGAGCATCTGGCGGAGGCGCTGTGCTACAGGAATACGGAGGTGTTTCGGTGACGGAAAAAGATAGGTACAAGGCGTATATGCACTGGCTTTTTCAGGCGGCTGGTATGGGGAGCAGAGGTTTTATCAGGGCGCTCCTTGCCCTGTGGCCGCCGGAGGAGATCTACCGGCTGGCGGCAGGGGGACAACTGGCGGAGAAGACAGGGAAAAAATATCTGGAAAAAGCAAGGAAGCTGGAGGCATCAGCGGCGGGCTGTGACGTGGCGGGTGAATACGAGCGCCTGTGCGGGCGCGGGATCGCTTTCGTGGCCGCCGGGGAGGAGGAATACCCGAAGAAGCTGGCGATGATTCCCGATGCGCCCTGCGCGCTCTACTATGTGGGCAGGCTGCCGGATCCGGACAGGAAGACGCTGGCGGTGATCGGGGCCAGGAACTGTTCGGCTTACGGCAGGTCCATGGCGAGTCAGTTCGCGGCGTTCCTGGCGGAGGCGGGCGTGCAGATTGTGAGCGGTATGGCGCGGGGCGTGGACGGAATCGGGCAGCAGGCAGCGCTCGATGCGGGCGGCTATTCGCTGGGGGTGCTGGGCTGCGGCGTGGATATCTGTTACCCGCCGGAGAACAGGGAACTCTATGAGCGGCTGATCGCGCAGGGAGGCATCTGTTCGGAATATCCGCCGGGCATTGAGCCGCGCGCCCTGCTTTTTCCGCCCAGGAACCGCATCATCAGCGGGCTGTGCGACGGTGTGCTCGTGGTGGAGGCGAAGGAGCGCAGCGGCACGCTGATCACGGTTGACATGGCGCTGGAGCAGGGGCGGGAGGTCTACGCCGTGCCGGGGCGGGTGACGGATCCGCTCAGCAGGGGCTGCAACAGGCTGATCAGGCAGGGCGCGGCGCTGGTCGAGTCGCCGGAGGAGCTGCTGCGGGAGCTGGGGCTGGACGGCGGCGTGCGCGGCCGCTGTCAGGACGGCGGAACGCTTCTGCCGGGCGGTCTGCCGGGACGGATTCTGAAGCTGCTGGATTATCAGCCGCAGACGACGGAGGAACTCCTCCGGCAGTATGAGGCTGCCTATGAGCCTCCCCTGTCGATTCCGGAACTGTGCCTGGAGCTTCTCAGACTGTGCGCCGATGGGTATGCCGAGCAGGTCGGCGGTCTGTATGTGCGCAGCGGATGGCGAAGCTGACGTCCGCA
Source organism: uncultured Lachnospiraceae bacterium (assembly GCA_947586255.1). GTDB lineage: Bacteria > Bacillota > Clostridia > Lachnospirales > Lachnospiraceae > UBA3282. The sequence continues at coordinate 24,267 of CANPXP010000011.1, forward strand.
TCCCGCTTTTTTCACAGGGAAACAGGCAGTGCGAAAAAAAGAATATTACTTGGCACATTACGGCGATTATGGTAGAATAAAAAAGGGTATTATCATCCGGATCAAGGGTATCTCACCCGGATGCAAGAGAGCAGGGAAGGTGTGGCGACTATGGATATCAACAGAAAGAAAATGCGTCTCGGCGACGTTCTGGTCAACAGCGGCGTACTCACGGAGGCGGATCTGGAAAAGGGACTGGCGCGGCAGAAAGGCACGGGCCGCAAGCTCGGCGAGGTGCTGGTGGACGAGGGCCTCGTGACGGAGGAGAATATCGCGAGAGCTCTGAGCAGCCAGCTGCGCTATGACATGGTGGAACTGCAGAATATAGAGATCGACGAGGAAGTGCTCAAGCTGGTGCCTGCCAATGTGCTCAAGAAGTACAAGTGCCTGCCGTTCGAGTATTCACAGGACACGATGATGCTGCGCGTCGCGATGTCCGACCCGATGGATATGGCGGCCCTGGACGACATCAACATCATCACCAACATGCAGGTGGAGCCTGTGGTGGCGACGACGAGCAGCGTTATGCTGGCGCTGGACCGGTACTACGGACAGGCGGAGGTGAACTCCGCGCTGGAGGAGTACACCAGAGAGAAGGAAAGCCAGATGGAGGAGCAGGCGGACCTCTACAGCGAGGACGTCAACAACTCCCCGATCGTACAGCTGGTCAAGGGCATGATCGAGCAGGCGGTCAGACAGAGGGCTTCCGATATCCACATCGAGCCGATGGAGCGCCAGGTGCGCATCCGCTACCGTATCGACGGCGCGCTGTATGAGAAGGCGACCTACAATGTGCGGCTTCTGCCCGCCATGGTGGCCCGCATCAAGATCATCGGCGGCATGGATATCTCCGAGAAGAGGAAACCGCAGGACGGCCGTATCACACAGGTGGTGGACAGAAGAGAGTACGATATCCGCGTGTCCATCCTGCCCACTGTCTACGGGGAAAAGATCGTTATGCGTCTCACCTCGAAGAACGCGCTGTCCAGAGAGAAGAGTCAGCTCGGTCTTCGCCCGGATGAACTGAAGAAGTTCGATCATATCCTGATGAACCCGCACGGCATTCTGCTGGTTACGGGACCTACCGGAAGCGGTAAGTCCACCACGCTGTATACGGCGCTCAGCGAGTTGAACAAGGAAGATGTAAATATCATCACCGTCGAGGACCCCGTGGAGGCGAATATCGACGGTATCAACCAGGTGCAGGTCAACAACAAGGCGAACCTGACCTTCGCCTCGGCGCTTCGCTCGATCCTGCGTCAGGACCCGGATATCATTATGATCGGTGAGATCCGTGACCAGGAGACGGCGTCCATCGCGGTACAGGCGTCTATCACGGGACACCTGGTGGTGTCCACGCTGCACACGAACTCGGCGGCGAGCACGATCACCCGTCTGGCGGATATGGGAATCGAGCCCTATCTGATCGCGGACGCGACCATCGGCGTCATCGCTCAGCGTCTGGTGCGCCGTCTCTGTCCGGAGTGCAAGAAGCCCAAGAAGGCGACTGCGGATGACTTGGAACTTCTGATGCTGGAGCCGGACGCGGATGTGACCATCTACGAGCCTTGCGGCTGTCCGCGGTGTGACAACACGGGCTTTAAGGGACGTATCGGCGTCTATGAGATCATGGAGGTGACGCAGTCCCTCAAGACGATCATCAGCAAGAACGGCACCGCCGAGGATATCAAGAACAAGGCGCTGGAGGAGGGCATGAACACCCTGCGCATGAGCGCTACTAAGTATGTGCTCGAGGGCATCACTTCCGTGCCGGAGATGATGAGGGTGTCTTTCGATATATAGCACAGTGTTTACAGGACGGAAAAGACGAGAGAAAGAGCCGACGGAACAGATGTCGGCTCTTTTTGCGCGCAAAGGGCATTCTTTCTGACGAGCAACGCGAACGAAAGATGCGAAGCATCTTGAGTCTGCTTATGCGCATCGGTGAGAAAAATTCCAAAATCTGAAGACAATCCGTATGCTGTCCCGTTATGATAGACAGAACGGTGCGAAAGGAGGCAGAGCTTATCGATAGGGAAGAACAATTGGCGGCGTTGATCGATTCCTACCAACATCTTGTTTTTACCATCTGCTATCGAATGACGGCGGATTACTTTGCCTCCGAGGATCTGACGCAGGAGACTTTTCTTGCGGCGTACAGGCGTCTGGCGCAGTTCGACGGCGCACATGAAAAGGCGTGGCTGTGCAGGATCGCCGTGAACAAGTGCATCGACTATCTGCAGAGCGCGGGCAGGAGAAGCGTTCCGACGGAGAATGCGGGTGAGGACGTGCGAAACGCCTTGGAGCAGTCGCCGGAGAGCGTTGTGCTGGAGCGGGAGGTCAGACAGACGCTGCTCGACAGGTGCCGGTCGCTGAAACCGCCCTACGATGAGATTGCCAAGGCGTATTACTACGATGAGATGGACGCGGCCGAGATCGCGGCGCAGAGAAACATGAAGCGGAAGACGGTGCAGACGCAGATCTACCGCGCGCGGGAGATGCTAAGGAAGATGTACATGGGAAAGGAGGACGGCGCGTGATGCGGGAGAGAGAAAGAGAACGGAAAAATTACACACAGGACGGCGATACGCTCACGGAGGAGGCGCTGGCCGGACTGCTCGCGCGCATTGAGGCAGGAGAACTGCTGCATGCGCCGGCCCGTCTGAAAGACGAGACACTGGCGCTGGTGAGGCGCGAACGGCGGCGTGAGGCGGACAGACGGCTCTTGGTATATCGCGCGAAAGTGCTCACGGCGATGGCGGCGGCGATGGCGGTCTTGATTTTTATGCCCGCGGACAGGGCGGCGGGCGCGGAACTGTCTTACAATCTGCAGCGGGAGCAGGAGGAACTGGAGGAAATGACGGTCAGGCGCCGGATGAGCGTCGAGGCCGAGTGGGAGCGGCATCTTGCGAGACAGGAGCGCGGCGGGCCGGAAGGGTTCTGCGGGAAGATGAGAGAGAGGATCGAGTCGATCGGCGCGCATCTGTCGGGAAAGACGGCCCCGCGTTAGACGGCGCAGAGGAGGCTTTGCGCCGCGCAGGCAAGATGTGACATTTTAAAATGGAGGAAGACGGAATATGAAAAGAAAGAGAAACCGGTTTTTGCTGTTTTTATGTTCGTTCGTCCCCGGGATGGGCGAGATGTATCTGGGATTTATGAAGATGGGCGTAAGCCTGATGCTGGGTTTTGCGATCCTGACGGCTCTGGTGGCGATTATGGAGATCGGCGTGTTTGCGATCTTTCCGGTCGTCATGTATGTCTACAGTTTCTTCCACGCGAATCATTTGGGCTCGATGAGCGATGAGGACTTCGGGAATACGCCGGACCGATACCTCTGCGGGCTGGGAGATGACCTGGAGGAGATCAGAGGCGTCCTTGCGGGAAAGAAAAAGGCAGTGGCTGTCGTGATGATCGTGATTGGCGTTATCATGCTGTGGAATGTGGCGTTTGACTGGCTGTTCGGGATGTTAGGAGCCGACAATGTTTTTCTGCGGGAAATCAGCTACTTTGTGAATAATGACCTGCCCCGTGTGATCTTCGCATTCGCCGTTATATGGATCGGCGCCAGGCTGATACGCGGCAGGAAGGCGGAAGATATGAGGGATATGGAAGATGTAAAATGCGTGGAAGCCGTGCCGGACAGGGTAACGCAGGAGCGGAGCATGCCTGAAGCGGACAGGGAACGGACGGCGCCTGATGATAAGGCGGGAGAGTGAGGTGGCGTTATGGAAGAAGAAACGAGAAAATATCGTATCCGCAGAGTGGGTTCGGTGACTCTGGGAGTCACGCTGCTCTGCTATGGCGTTCTGTTTCTGATACACATTTTTGTGCCGTCCCTGCAGTATGCATATATCGCCCGGTGCTGGCCGGTCGTCTTCGTTCTGCTCGGCTGTGAGATCCTGTGGGAGAATCGCGGAGCTGAAAAGCGGGAGTGCAGAGTCGTATATGATTTTGCCGCTGTGGTCATGCTGTTTCTCATGTTGCTCTTTGCGATGGCCATGGCGGCCTGTGAGATAAGTCTGTGCTGGGCCGCGGCCTGTTAGTGGTGACAGCGTGACAGACGCTACAGTTCTTCAAACGCGATTTCCTTTCTCGCAAGGAACTGCTTGACCGCGGCGTCCCACAGGGCGTCGGGGGTCTTGTCGGGAAGGAAGGTGTGAAAGGCGGTGCCGGTCACGAGCGTGAGATCGGCGCCGTCGTATTTGATTGTCAGGACGAAGGCCTTCACCTGTTCGGCCGTCACATTCGTCTCGCCGCCGCGCAGAATCGAGTCCGCGTAGGCCGGCATCAGGTGCAGCACGAAGCGGAAGGCGGCGGGCGTGTGCTTGCCTTTGATCAGGTCGAAGCAGAGCGGGCGCATGGTTTTCCACAGGGAGAAGTCATAGGGGCGGATGTCCCTGTCCTCCCACTCCTCGGCCGTGTAGAACTCTCTGTTCTGATGTCCGTCTATGTGAAACGTGTTGTATGTGCTGACGGCAGCCTCCTCCAGGAGAAAAGAATCAAAATCTTCGCTCTTTAAGAGCTTTTCCATAAATTGTCTGACGTTCGTTATTTTCAGTGCGATCATAATCCGATCCTCCTGCTGCGGTTCCATGTCGTATAGCACATGCTCTGATCAGCCGTGCTTCCCTGGAGAACATTTCGTATTTTAAAATCTATTATACCATATCAGCAGGAAATCAAGCGCGAGCAAAGCGAGCATTTGATTTCACCTGATATGGTAACGACAGAATCTCTGAGCGCGAAGCGCGGCGGCTGCGAAGCAGACGGATTCTGGAGTCTATTATACCATATCGTGGACGGCAAATACAGTGTTTCGTACATATTTCGTACATATTTCATCAATTCTCTATTTACAGTACGTGATAATTCGTGCTATCATATGTAGTAATGAAAACTATGTAGAATGGTTATGGAGGCTTTATGAGTTACAGAATTGTGGTGGACAGCTGCTGCGAGTTGCAGGAGAAATATAAGAGGGACGACAGGTTCCGCATTGTGCCGCTCCAGTTGGAGGTGGGCGATTATCGGGTGACGGACGATGAGACTTTTGACCAGAAAGAATTTCTGGCGCAGGTGGCGTCCTGCCCGCAGTGTCCGAAATCCGCCTGCCCCTCGCCGGAGAAATATCTGGCGGCTTACGGCGATGATGTGGAGGAGGTGTACGTGGTGACGCTGTCCTCCCATCTGAGCGGCAGCTACAACAGTGCGGTGGCCGGCAGAGATATGTATCTCGAGAAACGCGCCGGACGAAAGATCCATGTGGTTGATTCGGAGTCCGCAAGCTGCGGGGAGACACAGCTCGCCATGCGCATCATGCGGTGCAAGGAGGACGGGCTGTCCTTCGAGGAGACGGTGAGAAAGGTCGAGACATTCAAGCGCAGGATGCGCACTTATTTTGTGCTGGACAATCTGGAGACGCTGCGCAAGAACGGCAGACTGACGGGCGTCAAGGCGCTTATGGCGTCGGCGCTCAACATCAAGCCGGTGATGGTGGGAACCTTCGGTCAGATCGAGCAGAAGGGACAGGCGATCGGCACGAACAAGGCGCTGGCCAGAATGGCGGACTGCCTCGCGGCCGACGTGCCGAATCCGCAGGAGCGGACGCTCATGATCACGCACTGCAACTGCCCGGAGCGGGCGGAGTATATGCGGTCGCTGATGGAGAAACGCATTTCCTGCAGAGATATCGTGATCATGGACACGGCCGGTGTCAGCAGCATGTATGCCAATGACGGCGGCGTGATCGTGACGCTGTAAGCCGGGGCCGGGGGACAGCGCGGAAGAAAAACAGGCGGGAAATAGAAAAGAAGCCGGCGGGGACCGGCTTTTTTGCACATTGCATATCAGTTCATGTCACATCACCAGAAATTCGATCGGCGATGTCGCGAGAAGCAGGACAGCCAGGATCTGCAGCAGCAGGATGGCGGGCATCCCGTACACAAAGTACCAGTGTCTGGTCTTGTGCCGGAAAACGTACATGCCGGCGATGGAGCCGACGCTTCCGCCGATCAGGGCAAGCACAAAAAGAGTGGACTCCGGAATGCGCCATAAGCGCTTCCGGGCTCTCGCTTTGTCCACTCCCATAGCCGTAAAGCCGATGATATTGATTGCGATCAGATACACAAGTATCAAGGCTGCAGCATTCATAAGATCAGAATATCCTTTTTATGTTTCCGCAATGCGGTCAGATCAGTTTCTCGCCGTTCTCCTGCATCTTCATGGCGCGAACCTTGCAGGACAAGCCGAACAGATTGATGAAGCCCTCCGCGTCGTGGTGGTCGTACAGATCGCCCGTCGTGAAGGAAGCGATGCTCTCGTTGTAGAGCGTGTACGGCGATGTGGTTCCGGCCTTGATGATGTTGCCCTTGTAGAGCTTGAATTTCACTTCGCCCGTCACATAGCGCTGGGTGGATTCGATGAACGCCTGCACCGCCTCGCGCAGTGGGTGAACCACTTGCCCTCGTAGACGATCTGGGCGAACTTGTTGCCGAGATCCGCCTTCAGGGCGTAGGTGTCGCGGTCGAGGATCAGCTCCTCCAGCTGCTGGTGCGCCTCGTAGAGAATGGTGCCGCCGGGCGTCTCGTACACGCCGCGGGACTTCATGCCGACCACGCGGTTTTCCACGATGTCCACGATGCCGATGCCGTGTTTGCCGCCCAGCTCGTTCAGGGTGGCGATGATGTCCGCAACCTTCATCTTTTTCCCGTTGACGGAGGTGGGAACGCCTTTCTCAAAAGTCATAGTCACATACTCGCCTTCGTCGGGCGCCTTCTCGGGCGTTACGCCGAGCACCAGCAGATGGTCGAAATTGGGCTCGTTGGCGGGATCCTCCAGTTCCAGACCCTCGTGACTGATGTGCCAGAGGTTGCGGTCGCGGCTGTAGCTGGAATCTGCGGAGAAGGGCAGGTTGATGCCGTGCTGCCTGCAGTACTCGATCTCCTCCTCGCGGGACTTTAAAGTCCACTTTTCATTTCTCCAGGCGGCGATGATCTTCAGATCGGGAGCGAGCGCCTTGATCGCCAGCTCGAAGCGGATCTGATCGTTGCCCTTGCCTGTTGCGCCGTGGCAGATCGCGGTGGCGCCTTCCTTGCGGGCGATCTCCACCAGCTTCTTCGCGATGACGGGCCTCGCCATGGAAGTGCCCAGCAGGTATTTGTTCTCATAGACCGCGTGGGCCTGCACGCAGGGGACGATGAAATCCTCACAGAACTCGTCCGTGAGATCCTCGATGTAGAGCTTGGACGCGCCGCTGGAGAGGGCTCTCTCCTCCAGGCCGTCGAGCTCATTGCCCTGGCCGCAGTTGCCGCACACGCAGATTACCTCATAGTCAAAATTTTCTTTCAGCCACGGAATGATAACGGTCGTATCAAGTCCGCCGGAATAAGCGAGAACTACTTTTTCTTTCATAATATAACTTCCTCCATTCTGTTGCGGTATAATACTTTGCCGCAATATATTTGCTGCGATGTCTCTGCCGGCTGTCAGGATGCTGTCTGATCTGCCGCCGGAGACATCTCTTATTCAATATACAGCAAGACACTGCAGAATGCAAGTGCAAATTTATGCATAAAATAATGAATAATATGCGATTATATGCATAAAGTAAAAAAGGGACTTGCATATTATGCATAAATAGCGTATGATTATGCAATATATGAAGAAAGAGTTTGCGCCGGGACGGCTTGACGCCGACCGAGGGGAACGCGTAAACGCTTTGAAAAGAGAAAAGGAGGCGGGGAAAGCGGTATGACGATACGGCCGATGACAATAGAGGATTACGACGGTGTGAAAGCGCTGTGGCTTACCATCAGGGGGTTTGCCATCAGGAGCATAGACGATTCCAGGGAGGGCGTGGAGCGCTTTCTGCTGCGAAACCCCAACACCAGCGTGGTGGCGGAGGAGGACGGGCGGATCGTGGGCGCGATTCTGTGCGGGCACGACGGCAGGCGGGGCTGCCTGTACCATGTGTGCGTGGCGGAAGAATATCGCATGCGCGGCATCGGCAAGTCGATGGTCGTCTTCTGCATGGAGGCGCTGAAGGCGGAGAAGATCAACAAGGTCTCGCTCATCGCCTTTACCGCCAACGACATCGGCAACGCGTTCTGGCGGCAGATCGGCTGGACGAAGAGAGAGGATCTGAACTACTACGATTTCACGCTGAATGCGGAGAATATTACGGCTTTTAACAAAATATGACTTCCCATAGGCGGGCAAATGTATTAAAATAGGAAAAGTGTATAAAATCCGGCGGCGCCCGGGACGGAGCGCGGCAAAGAAAGGTATGGTGCTGGACAACAGATGAGAACGACAGAGGGCGGCGTCACCGCTGCGCAGGGCTTCGAGGCGGCGGGCGTCGAGGCATCGATCAAATACGAGAACAGGAAGGATATGGCCATCGTGTACAGCCGCGTGCCCTGTAAGGCGGCGGGTGTGTTCACGAGCAATGTGGTGAAGGCGGCTCCTGTGTTGTGGGACAGAGAGGTGGTAGCGCACGCTCCCTATGTGCAGGCGGCCGTCGTCAATACGGGCATCGCCAACGCGGCGACGGGGAAGCAGGGCTATGCGTACTGCAGGCAGACGGCGGAAAAGACGGCGGAACTGCTCGGCATCCCTGTGGATGCGGTTCTTGTGGGCTCTACCGGCGTCATCGGCAATCAGCTCCCCATAGAGCGTGTTATGGAGGGTGTGGAGAAGCTGGTGGCGGCCAAGACGGACACGGCGGCTGCCGCGGCGGACGCGGCGGAGGCCATCATGACCACCGACACGGTGTCCAAGCAGGCGGCCGTGCAGTTTGAGATCGGCGGCAGGACCGTGACCGTGGGCGGTATGAGCAAGGGCGCGGGCATGATTCATCCCAATATGTGCACGATGCTGGGCTTCATCACGACGGATATCGCTATTTCCAAAGAACTTCTGCAGGAAGCTCTGCGGGAGGACGTCGTCGATACTTTTAACATGATTTCCGTGGACGGCGATACCTCCACCAACGACACCCTGGTGGTGCTGGCCAACGGTCTGGCGGGCAATCCCGAGATCACGGAGAGAAACGAAGACTATGAGAAATTTAAGGAAGCGCTCAGATGTGTGAACACGACGCTGGCGAAGAAGATGGCGGGCGACGGGGAGGGCGCGACGGCGCTCTTCGAGACGAAGGTGATCCATGCGGCCACCAAGCAGGACGCGAGGCGTCTGAGCCGTTCCGTGATTTCCTCCAACCTCTGCAAGGCGGCGATCTTCGGGCACGACGCCAATTTCGGCCGTTTTCTGTGCGCGCTGGGCTACGCCGGCGTAAACTTTGACCCGGAGAAGATCGAACTTTACTTCGAAAATGACGCGAAGAGCCTGCTGATCTACCGGGACGGCGCGGCGGTGGACTACAGTGAGGAGGAGGCCGCCGAAATCCTCTCATCCCCCGAGGTCAGAGTGCTGGTGGACATGCACATGGGCGGGGAGGAGGCCGCCGCCTGGGGCTGCGACTTGAGCTATGATTATGTGAAAATTAACGCGGATTACAGAAGCTGATGAATCCGCGGCGCGTTGGAGTGAGGATGGTTATGGAACAACAGGAAATGGACAAGATCATGGAGAAGGCGGAGGTTCTCATCGAGGCGCTCCCCTATATCCAGAAATTCAACCGTAAGATTATCGTCGTCAAGTACGGCGGCAGCGCCATGAGCAACGAGGAGCTGCAGAAGAACGTCATCAAGGACGTGACGCTCCTGAAGCTGGTCGGCTTCAAGCCGATCATCGTCCACGGCGGCGGCAAGGAGATCAGCCGCTGGGTCGGCAAGGTGGGCAAGGAGGCGAGATTCGTGAACGGACTTCGCGTGACGGACGAAGAGACGATGGAGATCGCCGAGATGGTTCTCAACAAGGTCAACAAGAATCTGGTCCGGATGGTGGAGGAACTGGGCGTTCGGGCGGTCGGCATCAGCGGCAAGGACGCCGGGCTTCTGCAGTGCGCTAAGAAGTGCCCTGACGGCGAGGATATCGGTTACGTGGGCGAGATTACGGGCGTCGATCCGAAGGTGCTCTACGATCTGCTGGAGAAGGATTTCCTGCCGATCGTGGCGCCCATCGGTCTGGACGATCAGTTTATGACCTACAATATCAACGCCGATGACGCGGCGTGCGCGATCGCCAAGGCGGTGGGCGCGGACAAGCTGGTATTCCTGACGGATATCGAGGGTCTATACCGTGATATCAACGACAAGTCCAGCTTCATCTCCAGACTGACGGCCTCTCAGGCGGACGAACTGATAGAGAGCGGCTGCATCGGCGGCGGGATGCTGCCGAAGCTGAGCAACTGCACGGATGCCATCAAGGAGGGCGTGAACAGAGTGCATATTCTGGACGGGCGCATCGCGCACTGCTTGCTCCTCGAGATCTTTACGGACAAGGGTATCGGCACGGCGATCATCGCGGACGCGGATCGGGCGCTGCTCGGAGAGTAGGACGCGCGGCGCGGATAACAGGAGGGAAAGCGGGGAAAATTATGAGTCAGACAATGCAGAGTTATATTGACGAGGCGGAGCAGGCGCTCTTACACACATACAACCGCTATCAGGTGGTCTTCGAGAAGGGCGACGGTGTGTATCTCTATGATATGGACGGAAAGCGCTACCTGGATTTCGTGGCGGGTATCGCGGTGTTTGCCCTGGGGTATCACAATGAAGAGTACAACGACGCGCTGAAGGCGCAGATCGACAAGATCATCCACACGTCCAACTACTACTACAATGTGCCGGCAATCGAGGCGGCGAAGAAGCTGAAGGCCGTCTCGGGCATGGACAGGGTGTTCTTTACCAACAGCGGTGCGGAGGCTGTGGAGGGCGCCATCAAGACGGCTAGAAAGTACGCGTATCTGAAGGACGGCAGGACAGACCATGAAATCATTGCCATGAACCACTCCTTCCACGGGCGGACGATGGGCGCGCTGTCGGTGACGGGCAACCCGCATTACAGGGAGGCGTTCGAGCCGATGATCGGCAATATCAGGTTCGCCGACCTGAACGATTTTGACAGCGTGGCGCGCCAGGTGACGGACCGTACCTGTGCTATCCTTTTTGAAACGGTGCAGGGAGAGGGAGGCATATGGCCGGCGACGGAGGATTTTATGCGGAAGGTGCGCGCGCTCTGCGATGAGCGGGATATTCTCCTGATCTTGGATGAGATTCAGTGCGGCATGGGGCGCACCGGCGAGATGTTCGCCTGGCAGCGCTATGGCGTGAAGCCCGATGTGATGACGACGGCGAAGGCGCTGGGCTGCGGCGTGCCGGTGGGGGCTTTCCTGATGACGGAGAAGGTGGGCGAAAACTCGCTGAAGGCGGGTGACCACGGCACTACCTACGGCGGCAATCCGCTCGCCTGCTCGGCTGTCTGCAAGGTGCTGGAGCTGTATGAGAAGCTGGATATCCCGGCCCGTGTGAGAGAGACCGGCGCTTATCTGGAGAGCAGTCTCGACAGGGTTGCGGCACAGTTTGACTGTATCAGGGAGCGGCGCGGCGTCGGTCTCATGCAGGGGCTTGTGTTCGACAGGCCGGTGGGGGACATCATCACGAGGGCGATGGACAAAGGGCTTGTCCTGATCAATGCGGGGACGGACATCATCAGGTTCGTGCCGCCGTTGGTGATCGACAGGCAGAACGTGGACGATATGACCGCGATTCTCACGGAGAGCATACGGGAAGTGTGCGGCGGTCGCTAGAGGGTACGAAACGGAACGGACGGTATGAGAAAAAGATTGATCACGATTCTGGTGGTTGCGCTCTGTCTGGGCGCGGTCTACGGGGTCGGCAGACTTGGCATTGCGATACGGCATAACGAAGAGAGCGCGGCGGAGGACAACTTTCTCTTTGGGCACAGGGAAACCCTGTACCTGTGGTATGCGGACGAGGCGCTGACCGACTATCTGAACAGTGTAGCGGTGTCTTACAACGACCTGCAGGACGAGGTGCGCGTCGTGCCGGTCTACACGCCGGGACGGGAGTATCTGGAGACGATCAACCAGGCCTCCCTGCACACGGACGAGGTGCCGGATATGTACATCGTCAGCAACGACTCGCTGGAGAAGGCGTACCTGGCGGGGCTGGCCTCGGAGGTGCGGCCGGCGGACGGGAAGTCTCTGGCGGAGATTTTTCCGGAGACGGCGATGCGGGCGGTCACCTATCACGACAAACAGATTGCCTATCCCTTTTACTTTGAGACGAGCTGTTTCCTGTACAATGAGACGTATCTGAAAGATTGGGCGAGAGCCCAGCTGGAGGCGGAGCGCGACGCCGCCGAGGGCGAGGCGGCGCAGGAACAGGCGGACGGCGGCGCGGAGCCTGAGGAGGCTGCGGAGGGAGCGTCCGCGGCGGAGGATGCGCGGGCGGAGAGCGGCGTCTCTGAGGAGGAAGTGGAAGAGCGGGCGGCACAGGCGCTTCCCGAGACGATCGACGATATTCTGACATTCGCGGATATGTACGACGCGCCGGAGCAGGTGGAGGCCGTCTTCAAGTGGGATGTGTCCGATATTTTCTACACGTACTTTTTCGTCGGAGATTCCATCGACGTGGGCGGTGCCAACGGCGACCGGTCGGATTCGATCCACATCTATACGGAGGACGCGATCCGGTGTCTCAGGGTGTACCAGAACCTGAACCAGTTCTTTTCCATCGACACCAAGGAGATCAGCTACGACGGCGTTCTGCAGGATTTTATGGACGGCAAGATTCTCTATACGGTGGCGACCACGGACGCTGTCTCCAAGATCGAGGCGGCCAGGGCGGAGGGAAACTTTGCCTACGAGTACGGCATCTCCATGATGCCCGATGTGAGCGAGAATCTGCACAGCGCGTCGCTCTCTGTGACGCAGTGCGTGGTGGTGAACGGATACTCCGCCAAGAAGGATATGGCCAACGCTTTCTGCGCCTATCTGACCGAACAGGCCACGGACACGCTCTATGACAGGACCGGCAAGCTGCCTGTCTGTGACAACGGGGACACCTACAGCGATCCGAACAAGGAGGCTTTTTGGCAGGAGTACATGTGCTCCATCCCCATGCCGAAGATGATCGAGACGAGCAACTTCTGGGTGGAACTGGAGATCGCCTTCGCCAAGATCTGGGACGGGGAGGACGCCAACAGCGATCTGAAGGCTCTGTCGGAAAAGATCATGGGGCAGGTGACCGGCGAGGCGTACGAGGAGGAATATCTCGACGTGCCCGAGGAGACAGAGGAGACGGACGAGGGCGAATACGTAGACGAGGATGCGTCGGAGACGGAGGAAGACGCGGCGCAGGAAGAATAAGAATAAGGCCGGACAGCGCATATTTTCCGCGCGGACAGGATATGATAAGACGGGATCAATAAGGTCCTGTCTTATTTTTTACGCGTGAAACTTGCAAAGCGTGTTTCCACTCGTTTGGTGTGAGGAAGCCGCGGCGGGCGCTTCCCACGCGGGAAAGGGGTTACGGTATGTTTGGATTTATCATTGCGCTGTTGTCGGGCGCTCTCATGAGCGTGCAGGGGGTGTTCAACACGCAGGTGACGAAGGCCTCGGGCATCTGGGTGGCGAACGCTTTCGTGCAGTTCACCGCCCTGTTGGTCTGTCTGGCGGCCTGGCTTGTGACGGACCGCTCCTCCTTCGGGACGCTGTGGAAGGTGGAGCCGAAATATATGCTCCTCGGCGGCGCGATCGGCGCGTTTATCACCTACACGGTCATCAAGAGCATGGAGATGCTGGGGCCGGCGAGAGCCGTCATGATCATTGTGATCTCCCAGCTCATCGTCGCCTATCTGATTGAGCTGTTGGGCGCGTTCGGCGTGGAGAAGCAGCCGCTTGCACTGCGTAGAATCGTCGGTATGGGCGTGGCGATTGCGGGGATTGTGATCTTTAAGTGGGACTGAGCGGCGGGCTTTTTGGAAAATTTCGGCAGGTTTTCAGAAAAATTAAGTAGACACGGTCTCTTTTTTCAACTACAATGAAAATGCGGTGCATGGCGGGAACTTCCTTGAAGGCCGACGGGGTTCGGAGAGGAAACTATGTACGGAAAAAAGAAAATAAATATTGTATTATGGCTGATATGTCTGATGCTGTGCGGCTGCACCCGCAGGGAACAGCTTATGGAGACGGAGGATTCCGCGCTCTCGGTGCAGGATGCCGCGGAGGATATCTCTGCTGCGGAGGAGGAACCTTCGGGCGGGGAGGACGTTCGACCGGAGGAGAGTTCAGGTCTGTCCAGCGGCGGTGAGACGGATGCGGGAGAGATTCCTGCGGGATCCGCGGACGCGGAAGCTGCCGGCGAACCGCAGACGATCTGGGTGCATGTCTGCGGGGCGGTGAAGGAGCCGGATGTGTATGAGCTGCCGGCGGGCAGCAGGGTTTATGAGGCAGTACAGGCGGCGGGCGGCTTCGCGGAAGATGCGGATTCAAATTATGTAAACCAGGTGCAGAAGCTCTCGGACGGTGTGAAGCTGGTTATCCCCACAACGGCGCAGACGGAAGAGCTGGCGGCGCAGGAGAAGGACGGCGCGGTGGTCGGCGTGACGGACGCAGGGACAGAGACTGCGGACAGCGGCGGATCGCCGGCGACTTCCGCAGGCGGCAGAGTCAATATCAATACCGCTTCGGAGGCTGAGCTGTGCAATATACCCGGCATCGGGAAGACGCGCGCGGCGGCGATTGTGGCGTACAGGCAGGAGAAGGGCGGCTTCACATCCATAGAAGATATCATGAACGTGAGCGGAATCAAAGAGGGGACTTACGAGAAGATTAAGGATACCATTACAGTGAAATGACGTATTTAATATAATTAGAGCAGGGGTAGGGACATGGGGCAGAGGATCCTGGTAGTTGACGATGAAAAGACGATTGTGAAAGGCATCCGTTTCAGTTTAGAGCAGGACGGCATGGAAGTGGACTGCGCCTACGACGGTGAGGAAGCGTTGGAGCTGGCAAAGCAGAACCACTACGATATGGTCCTGCTCGACGTGATGCTGCCGAAGATAACCGGATTTGAAGTGTGCCAGCAGATCAGAGAGTTTTCAGGCGTTCCGATTGTCATGCTGACCGCCAGGGGCGACGACATGGACAAGATTCTCGGTTTGGAGTACGGCGCGGACGATTATATCACGAAGCCCTTTAACATTCTGGAGGTTAAGGCCCGCATCAAGGCCATCATCAGGCGGACCAACCGCGGCAGGGAAGAGAAGGAGAAGACCCGGGTGGTGGAGAAGGGTAATATGCGCCTGGACTGCGACGGCAGGAGAGTTTCCATCGACGGGCGGGAGATCAATCTGACCGCCAAGGAGTTTGAAGTGCTGGAGCTTCTGATGAAGAATCCGGGCAAGGTCTACAGCAGGGAGAAACTCCTGCAGCTCGTCTGGGGTAGCGATTATCCGGGCGACGTCAGAACGGTGGACGTACATATCAGGAGACTGCGCGAGAAGATCGAGAGCGTTCCGGGAGAGCCGGTCTATGTGCGGACTAAGTGGGGTGTGGGCTATTACTTTGCTTAAAGATAAAATATCCAAGATCAAGTTTCTGAAAAGTCTCAGGACGAGAATCCTTCTGATTCTTCTGATTGTCGGATTGATTCCCTGTGTCAGTATGCGTTATGCGATCCTGCAGAATTACGAGCGGCGCGCGGTCAGTCTCAGGACTTCCGATATCACCACGCAGCTGCGGATTCTGGCAAATCATCTGATCACTTATCACTACCTGCAGGACACCTCGTCGGAGGTAATCAATGCGGAGCTGAGCCAGCTCTCCAGTCTCTACGACGGCCGCGTCATGATTATCAACAATGATCTGCGCATTGTCAAGGACACCTACGGTATCAGTGAAAATAAGACGATGATCTCCGAGGAGGTCGTGCGCTGTATCAAGGGGGAGAGCGCCAGCAAGTATGACCGGGACAACGGCTACATCGAGATGACGATTCCCATCACCGAGACAGTCGCGCCGGGCGGCGGGGAGAGCGGCGCGGCCGGCAGGCGGGAGGTCGTGCGGGGCGCCATGCTGGTGAGCGCCTCCACCGACAGTATTATGGCGACCATGGATGCGCTGAGCAGACAGGCGCTGATCATCGGCGTGATCGTCATGATCGCGATTCTGATCGTCTCCGTTCTCGCGGCGAAGATGCTGATTCATCCCTTTGAAAAGATTACCGCCGCGCTCGACAAGGCTCAAGAGGGCTATACCGACGATCCCATCTCGGTGACGGACTGCATCGAGACCGAACATATCGGGGACGCCTTCAACAGAGTGCTTGGCAGGATGAAGGTGCTGGATGATTCTCGGCAGGAGTTCGTCTCCAACGTCTCCCACGAGCTGAAGACGCCGATCACCTCCATGAAGGTGCTGGCGGATTCGCTGCTTGCGCAGAATGACGTGCCGATCGAAGTATATCAGGATTTTATGTCCGACATTGCGGGGGAGATCGAGCGCGAGGACAAGATCATCAACGATCTGCTGTCCCTGGTGAAGATGGACCGCACCGCGGCGGATCTGAATATCGCGGAGGTGGACATCAATGTGTTGGTGGAGCTGATTATGCGCAGGCTGCGGCCCATCGCCCAGAAACGCGATGTGGAGCTGGTGTACGAGAGCGCGCGGCAGGTGACGGCGGCTGTGGATGAGGTGAAGATCACGCTTGTCATATCGAATCTGGTGGAGAATGCCATCAAGTACAACAAGGAGCACGGCTGGGTCAAGGTGACGCTGGATGCGGATCACCAGTTCTTTACGCTGGTCGTGGCGGATTCCGGCATCGGTATTCCGGAGGATGCCGTCGATCAGATCTACGAGCGCTTTTACCGCGTGGACAAGTCGCGCTCGCGCGAGATCGGCGGAACTGGGCTGGGGCTGGCGATCACGAAAAACGCGATATTGATGCACCGGGGATCGATCAGGGTGGAGAGCAAGGTGGACGAGGGAACAACGTTTACGGTGAAGATACCGCTTTCCTACATTCCTGCATAGACGCGTCGCGGAGAAGAGAGGCATATGAAGAAAAGAAGAACGATATGGGTCTGTATCCTGCTGGCGGCGATGCTCTGCGCGGCGTGCGGGGAGCAGGCGCAGACTGAACAAGGGAACAAATACGATATATATTATGTAAACAATGAGGAGACAAAGACACTCACGGTGGAGTATGTGAGCGGGACACAGGATACGGAGAAGCTTCTCGAGGAGCTCTTGGGGCAGCTTGGGCAGATTCCTGCCAGATTCGAGTATGAGGCGCCTCTGGCGGGCGGCTTTAAGCTGCTTGGCCACACGCTGGACAACGGGACGCTGACATTGGATTTCGACGGGGCTTACAGGGATATGGACGCCGTCAAGGAAGTGCTCACGCGGGCGGCGATCGTCAGGACTCTGACGCAGATTCCAGGCGTCGCGTACGTGGCTTTTACGGTGCAGGGGGAGGTCCTGACCGACAGTAACGGCACGGCCATCGGCACAATGTCATCGGATCTGTTTATCGACAATGCCGGAAATGAGATCAACGCCTACGAGAAGGTGAATCTCAAGCTGTATTTTGCAGACGAAACCGGCACGGGATTGGTGGAGGAAAACCGCAGAAACGTGGTGTACAGCAGCAATATTTCCCTGGAGAAGCTGGTGGTGGAGAAGCTGGTGGCGGGACCGGAGAATGTGGGCGCGTATCCCACGATCAATCCGCAGACTAAAATCATCAGCGTGACGGTC
This sequence comes from uncultured Lachnospiraceae bacterium, assembly GCA_947586255.1. Lineage (GTDB taxonomy): Bacteria > Bacillota > Clostridia > Lachnospirales > Lachnospiraceae > UBA3282. The sequence continues at coordinate 42,001 of CANPXP010000011.1, forward strand.
CGTGACGGGACATGTTATGTAAACTTTGACGAGGCTTTTCTGAACCAGCCCTACAATGTGAGCGCGGAGGTGACGGTCTATTCCATCGCAAACTCGCTCGTGGAGCTCTCCAATGTCAACAGGGTGCAGATTTCTGTCGGCGGCGAAACGAATTTCTTTTACCGTGAGAAACTGAATCTGAGCGATGTCTATGAGCGGAACCTGGATCTGCTCGTCACACAGCAGGGAGCCGCTTTCTGAGGGCGGAATCCCCGGAATGAGAGGATAAATGAAAATACGGAGACCATTGTGTGTGGTCGGGTTAGCCTATGCGGCGGCGGTGGCGCTGTTTTTCTTCCTGTCTGTCAGGGAAGCGCCGGCCGCGGCAGAACTGGACCGGGAACATGTGACGGCCGCAGGGTTCGTGGAACAGATCGAACGCAGGCAGTCGCAGAGCGGTACGCAGATCATCCTGACCCTTTCTGACACAGCGATTCTTGAGGAAAGTCAAATTCCTGTTCTGGAGCGATTCTTATCGGATTCCGAGAAGCTTCCACAACACAGACAATATCGATTATGGAGAGACAGGCGGGAGGAATTCCGGCGGGCGGACGCCGCCGGAGTGACGGGCGTTCTGTGCTATACGGATGAGGGAGATACACCCCGCGTGGGAAGCATGGTGGCGGTGGAAGGAGATTTTCGCGCTTTTATGCACGCCACCAACCCGGGGGAGTTCGACGCGGCGGACTATTACCGCATGATGGGGCAGCAGGGGCGCATCATGCACTGCAGTCTAGTGTATGAGAGCGGCGCCTATGACGTTTTCCGGGACGGTATGTACCGCGTCAGGGAATATCTGTCGCTGCTTGCGGACACCTGCTTTGAGGAGAAGGACGCATCCGTCGTCAAGGCGATGCTTCTCGGGGAAAAAGGAACGCTGGACGCCGGGGTGAAGGAGTTGTACCGCCAGAACGGTATCAGCCATATTCTGGCGATCAGCGGGCTGCATCTGTCCGTGCTCGGTATGTTCTGTTACCGGCTGTTAAAGAAACTGCGGCTCCCCAAAGCCGTATACATTCCCGTGACCATCGGGCTGATGTACTGTTACGGGACGATGACGGGGATGGGCATCTCCATGCTGCGGGCCTACATTATGTTCGGCCTCCGTCTGTGCGCGGAGCTTGTCGGCAGAACCTATGATATGCTGACGGCGGTGACTGTGGCGGCGCTTGTCGCTCTCATACAGCAGCCGCTGTATGTGGGATACAGCGGGTTCCTCTTTTCTTTCGGGGCGATCTGCGGCATCGGAATCTTCCTGCCGGCAGCGCAGGAGAATCTCATGGGGCGAAGCAGAGCGGAGCGGGCGCTGGTGTCGGGCCTGGCGGTCTCCCTCTCCACGCTGCCCGTATATCTCGGCTTTTACTATGAATTTCCGCCATACTCGCTCCTGCTGAATCTGCTGGTAATCCCCTGTATGACGTTTGTGCTCCTCGGCGGACTGACCGCCCTGGCAGCGTCCGCGCTGTATCTTCCTCTCGGCGCGGCCGCCGCGGCGCCGGTACATCTGCTGTTGAACTTCTATGAAAAGTGCTGCGATATCTGTCTGCGGCTGCCCGACAACAGCTGGATCACGGGTTGCCCGCGCATTTGGCAGACGGCGCTTTTCCTGGGGATTCTCATCGGCCTGACGATTTGGAATGACAGACTTCCACGGCTGTTGTTCTGGCAGGGGGTTCTGTGCGCGCTCCTTGCGCTGACGCTCAGACTGCCCCAGGGACTGCGGATTACGATGGTGGACGTGGGGCAGGGGGATTGCATCTGCCTGACGGAGGACAGCGGCGCACATATTCTGATCGACGGCGGCAGCTCGGACAAGAGCGATGTCTGGTCCTATCAGATCATGCCGTTCCTGAAGCATGAGGGGATAGCGCATCTGGACGCCGTCGTCGTCACGCATCCCGACAGCGACCATATGAACGGTATCGGTGCGCTGCTTGAGGAGGCGGGAGGAAACGGCATCACCGTGGGGAAGCTGTATCTGCCCGATGTGGGCGAAGCGGGGAGAAACGAAGCCTATCACGAGTTGGAGCGGCTCTCGGCGGAGGCGGGTGTGCCGGTGGGGTATCTGCACGCCGGCGCCGTGCTGCGGTGCGGGAAAGTCGAGCTGACCTGTCTGCACCCGCAGGAGGGGGCGGAGGAGATGGAGCCCAATGCCTATTCCACTGTGCTGCACCTGGTTTACGGGGAATTTGACGCGCTTTTTACGGGAGATCTGGAAGGAGCGGGGGAGGAGAAAGTGACCGCGCTGATACGGGATATGAAGGACAAAGGTTTACATAATATAGAACTGCTCAAAGTGGCGCACCACGGTTCATCGGGTTCCACAGGAGAGGCGTTCCTGCGAGCGGTCCGTCCGAAACTCGCCCTGATCTCATCCGGGCGAAACAACCGCTACGGCCATCCCCACGAGGAATTGCTGCGGAGACTGGCGGAGGCCGGCTGCCGGATTGTGGGCACGCAGGAGGGTGGCGCGGTCACGGTGCGCGTACACCGCGGCAGAGTGCGGGTGGAGACGTACTGCGGGCAGGGAGGATAGAAATTTTGAAGAAATGCATGAAATGAGATAAATAAATCTTGAAGGATTGCATAAAATGCGATGAATTAATCTTGAAGAATTGCATGAGATTAAAAACGATAAATCGTATATAAAATTTCAAAGAATTTGTTGCAATCACCTCCCGGATATGCTACGATAGTTACACATATCTGGGAGGTCTTCAGTTCTGGCAGCATATCTTCTCGCACGTCTGTACCGGCAGAAATCCCTTATATGAGCACACTATAACGATAAGGGAGGAATGAGATGGGTAAGAAGGATGAATACCAGTATGATTACCTGGATGACAACGAGCGGTTTGCGGATCAGATCAACGGAGCGCTGTTTCACGGCGTACAGGTGGTGAAGCCGGAGGAGCTGGAACCCGCGGACGCACAGGCTGTCTACCTTGGCAGGGAGGCCGGCAGGCGGGAGAATTATAAGACGATCTCGGACAAGACGCGGATGTGGCGGGGCGGCCTGCTGCACATCATATCCCTGCAGAATCAGACTTATGCGGATTACCGCATGGTATTGAGGAACATGCTCTCGGAGAGCATCGGGTATCACAAGCAGTGGAAACGCAGGAAAGCCGCGCATGAGAGAATGCGGGATCTGACGCCGGGGACGGACGCTTTTTTCTCCGGCATGGAACGGGACGAAAAGTTCATCCCCATCATTACGCTGGTGGTGTACTGCGGGATGGAGCACGGCTGGGACGGTGCGAGGTGCCTGCACGATCTTTTGGAGATTGACGAGCGGCTGAAGCAGTATGTCACTAATTATACACTGAACCTGTACGACTGCCACGCGCATGATACTTTTGACGAATATCGGACCGGGCTCAGACAGCTGTTCGAGGTGATACGCTACGGCGGCGACAAAAAGCAGCTGCAGAGAGTGATGGAGGAGAGCCGGGAGGCTTACAGCGGCATAGACCGGGAGACGAAGGAACTGCTCGAAGTGGTGGCGGATGTAAAGATTCCGGAAGAATACGGTGAGATGGCAGAAGGAAGCGCAGACGGAGCGGGAGGAAGGAGATACAATATGTGCAAGGCGTTTGAGGATTACAGATTGGAAGGAAAAGAAGAAGGAAGACAACAGGAACAATTGGATACCGCGCGTCGTATGCTGCGGGCAGGAAGGCTGTCCTGTGAGGAAATTGCCGAGTACACGGCGCTGCCGCTGGAGGAAGTGCGGAAACTGGCCGAGCCGGTGCCGGTGTAGAATGAGGCGCGGATCTGTTCCTGAGGCATTTCCGGCCGCAAGAATTTCGAGACATTTGCGGAATAATATGGTATAATATACGGGCATTGTGGCGGATGGTTGTGCCGCAGTGTCCGTTTATGCATTGTGAGTGAATGGATGATGAAGATGAGGAGGCGTTCCATGAGCAGCGCAGGTGAGAAACGAATCGGGAAACTGTACAGAAAGAGGGTTTGGCCGTCCATTTTTATTCTGGTGTTTTTCGGCGTGGCCTGCGTGGCGACCTTTGCGGTTTTTCTGTACCTGTTTGTCATGTGCATCATGGGGACGAAGGTTGTCGGGCATTACGAGGACGCGCAGCAGGTGAGCGGCATCCTGAGCGCGCTGATGGACGGCGGCGACACGCTGGAGGAAGCTGCGGAGGAGATGCACGATTACATATTGGCCGACCGGGATATCTGTGTTCTGGACAGAGACAGGAACATAGTGCTCCTCACGGGCGACTCGGAGCCGGATTTCGGGATGAGGCTGCAGTTTGCGGTGGGGCGTGACTTCACCGCGGTGGCGGACAGCAAGAGCTTTATCGCCGCCGATGAAGGGCTGCGCACAATTCAGGCGATTCCCGTCAGGGATATCGTCGGCAGTGTCTTCGAACCGATGGGCCGGGGAGAGACGCGGGCGCAGTGGCTGGACGAGACGGTGATTCGTCAGGATTACTGGCTGCGGGCGCCCTTCCGGGATCAGGAGTACGCGCTGTATGTCAAGTGCAGTCTGCAGGCGCAGAGGCAGGATATCGTCTATGTGTACCTGTTCGGGTTCGGCGTCATGGCGCTTCTCATGATTCCCATGATCCTGCTCTTTGTCAACACGATCCGCACGGCTCTCATGCAGCGCAAGATGAGCAGTCTGATCTATCTGGACACGGTGACGGGCGGCAGGAACTGGATGTATTTTCAGAATTATGCGCATCGGATCCTGTGCAGAATATGGAACAACAAGAAGACTTTTGCGCTGGTGAACCTGCATCTGGAGCGCTACCAGAATTATCGGGCCTGCTATGGCGTCAAGGCGGGCGACGAGCTTCTGGAGGCGATGAACGGCTTTTTGAACGCGCGGGTGAGCAAGAATGAGACCTTTGCCCGATATGAGGGCGCGGATTTCGGGCTGCTGCTTACCTGCGCGGGAGAGAATGACGAGGAGCGGCAGGAGAACTGCAGGAAACGTGTGCGCTCACTGCTGGCGGAGCTGACGGGGCTTCGGCCGAATCAGAAGATTCATTTCCATGCGGGGATTGATATGATACCGCCTTACGCGGATCAGGACAGCAAGTGGTACCATCGGCGCAAGGACGCGGACGTCGAACAGCTCTATACCTACGCCAACGCCGCCAGGCTGGAGTCGGACGGCATGGAAGAGCAGCGCATCACCTTTTTCGATCACGATATGCTGGGCAGACAGAAGTGGGAGCGCTGGGTGGAGGACAACATGGAGGCGGCGCTGCACAACGAGGAATTTCAGGTGTATCTGCAGCCGAAGTACAGTCCTGCCAGCGGCAAGCTGGTGGGGGCGGAAGCGCTGGTGCGCTGGATCAGCCTTTCCACGGGGCTGATTACGCCGAGCCACTTCATACCGATCTTCGAGCGCACCGGCTTCATCACGCAGCTGGACGACTACATGATCTCCCGCGTTGCCAAGATGCAGGCGGAGTGGATGATCCAGAGGCGGAAGATGATTCCGGTCTCCGTCAATGTATCGCGGGCGCATTTCGCGCAGGAAGGACTGGCGGAGCACATCTGCGAACTGGTGGACGCCTACGGGCCGAGCCATGAGCTGATCGAGCTGGAGGTGACGGAGAGCGCCTTCTTCGACGATAAGGAGATTCTGGTGGAGACCGTCAAACAGCTGAAGGCGTACGGTTTCCGCGTATCGATGGACGATTTCGGCGCGGGCTATTCCTCGCTGAATTCCCTGAAGGATATCCCGCTGGATGTGCTGAAGCTGGACGGCGAGTTTTTCCAGGGCGACGAGGAGGGCGCAAAGAGAGGGGAGATCGTGGTCAGAGAGGCGATACGTCTGGCCAGAGACCTCGATATGTGCGTGGTCGCGGAGGGAATCGAGAAGAAGGAGCAGGTGGATTTCCTGGCCAGACAGGGCTGCGATATGATACAGGGATTCTACTATGCGAAGCCCATGCCGGTTGAGGAGTTTGAGAAAAAGGTGGAAGAGGACGCGTAGCGATGCTGACATTTTTGATCGTTATCCAATTTGTGGGTCTTATCATATTGTTTTCGGAGGCGCTCTATCTGGTGAACCAGCGGCCGTCCCGGCAGCAGATCAGGCTGCTTCTGTTTATGGTGGCGCTTATCGTTGACTTTACGGGTCATCTGTTCGTCATGCAGGCGGTCACGCAGGAGCAGTCCCTGCAGGCGCTGAAGTTCGCGTATCTGGGCCGGCCGATCGGCGTGCTGACGATGTTTCTGTTCGTGATGGAGTACTGCAAGGTGAAATTGCCCAGGTGGGTGCCGGTGGCGCTGGGAACTTTTCACATTGCCTCGATCATGCTGCTTCTCACCTGCGACAGGCACAGTCTGTATTACAGCAGCATCGGATATACGGAAAAAGGGCTGTTCCCGCATCTTATCCTGAAGGCGGGTCCGGTGTGTATGATTTATTATAGTTGTGTTGCGCTCTACGCTGTCGTGATGGTGCTCGCCTGCATACACAGGTACAGCCAGTGGGTCAACGAGGCGGAGCGGCACAGAATCCTGGCGTTCTATGCCATCATCGGCATCACTTCCCTGGGTTGGGCGGGCCATCTCTTCAACTGGTTTGGCGGCTACGATCCGACGCTGATAGCGGAGCTGATCGCCGTACTCATTCTCTCCTCCTATCTGTACAAGGACAAGGTGCTGGATACTTTGTCCATGGCGCAGGATCAGGCGATCGACGAGCTCTCCGACGGTCTGGTCGTGCTGGATCACGACAATGCGCTGATCTATAAGAACAAGAAGGCGGCGGAGCTCTACCCGCTGGAGAACAACGCCTCCCTGTCCGCGATTATCGGGGAGCTGGACGACTGCATCATCAACAAGACGAATATCGAGCGGGACAACCGCGTGTACGAGGTGGCCAGCCGACTGCTCACGAAGCAGAATATGTATTTCGGCAAAATGTACGTGTTCAACGATATCACGGAAAGTTTCCACCATGCCAGAAACGCGAAGGAACAGGCGGATATCATGAAGGGACTCAAGGAGCGGGCGGAGGAGGCCAACCAGGCGAAATCCACCTTTGTCTCCAACATCACGCACGAGATACGCACCCCCATGAACGCCATTGTCGGCATGACGGAGATTCTGCTCAGGGAGGAACTGTCCGAGCAGGATAAGGGGTATCTGATGAATATCAAGAACTCCGGCAACGCCCTCCTCAATATCGTAAATGATATTCTGGACTTCTCCAAGATAGAGTCCGGCAAGCTGGAACTTGTGGAGGACGAGTACGATCCGATGCTCATGTTGAGCGACCTGAGCATGATCTTCCTGACGAGGATCGGCAGTAAGGATGTGGAGATTCTCTTTGACATTGACGAGAAGCTGCCGCGCAGGCTGTACGGCGACGGGCTGCGCATCAGGCAGATCATTATCAATATCGTCAACAACGCGATCAAGTTCACCGAGAGCGGTTTTGTCAGGCTTCAGATCCGCGTGGGCAAGATGACCGGAGACAATATGGAGCTGCTGGTGTCCGTCAAGGATACCGGGCAGGGCATCCGGGAGGAGGATCTGGGTAAGCTGTTCGGGGCTTTTCAGCAGGTGGACAGCAAGAAGAACCGTGGCAAGGAGGGCACCGGGCTTGGCCTGTCCATCTCCAAGCAGCTCGTGGAGATGATGGGAGGAAGCATCGGTGTCAAGAGCACTTACGGAGAGGGCAGCGAGTTCTATTTCAACATTATCCAGAAAGTGTCCGACGAGACGCCGGCGGCCGCGATCCGGGACGAGGAGGCGCGAAGCCGCCTGAAGATCGGCGGATATTTCAGCAAAAAGTATCTGTGGGACGCGCTGGAGACGCTGACCAGGCAGTACGGTGTCACATGCGTGCCCTATGAGGAGTGGAGTGTCTCGAGACAGCAGCTCGACTGCTTCTATATGGATAAACCGTCCTATGACAAGCTGGCCGGTGATCTGGACAATTACAGCTCGCTGATGGGCGAGATCTATGTGCTGCACAACCCGCTTCTGGAGGAGTGCAACGCCGCTGGCGTCACCGCCGTCAACAAGCCGCTCTACAGCCTGAATTTCTGCCGGACGATCAACCACGAGTCCATGTACGTCGGGCCGGAGACGGAGGACTACATGAACTTCGTCGCGCCGGAGGCGTCAATCCTTGTGGTGGATGACAACGAGATCAACCTGGAAGTCACCGACGGTCTCTTGGAGCCGCTGCAGATGCAGATCGACACGGCGGACAGCGGCAAGCGTGCGATCCAGATGATGGAAAAGAAGAAATATCACCTCATTTTCATGGACCACATGATGCCTGTTATGGACGGTATCGAGACGACGGAGCGAATCAGGCAGATGGGAGATGAATATCACCAGACCGTGCCGATTATCGCGCTGACGGCCAACGCGCTGATGGACGCCAGAGAAAAATTCGCGAAGGCGGGAATGAACGATTTCGTCGCGAAGCCTATTGAGATGAAGGAGATCTGCAAGTGCCTCAGAAAATGGCTGCCGCCGGAGCTGATCGTCGCGGCGGATCCCGCCGCCGGGAAACGGGAGGGCAGTGTGGACGCGAAGGAGGCGCAGGCTGCGCCTGAGGCGGCGAAGCAGACGCAGGGCGGCGGTCTGCCGAATCTGCCCGGCATCAATGCCGCGGACGGCGTCAAGTACTCCGGCGGCGAGAAGATGTGGTATAAGCTGTTGGGAGATTTCTATAAGCTGATCGACGCCAAGGCGAACAAGCTGGAAAAGTGCCTGGCGGACGGACTGATTAGGGATTATACGATAGAGGTGCACGCCCTGAAGAACACGGCCCGCATGGCGGGCGCCGCGGAGTTGTCCGAGTGGTTCCACCGCATGGAGGACTGCGGCAACGCGGGCGACGTGGAGACGATTATGGCCGAGACGCCGGATCTGCTGGCGGAGCTTCGAAGCTACAAGGAAGTCCTGAAGCCCTACGGGGAGGCCGGCAATCAGAATAAGCGCGAGGCCACGAGGGAAGAACTGACAGAGATCCTTCAGAGAATGCACGACGCTATGGACGGCTTTGACCTGGACGGCGTGGACGAGGCCATGCAGGAATTGGAGAAGCTGAGAATTCCGGACGCCTGCATGGAATTGATGGAGTCGCTGCGGGTGGCCGTGGTGGACGTGATGATGGAGGAGGTCATGAACATCACGGACGAGATGATACAGAAATTGCAGGGATAGAAAGATACGAAGCGAAGAAACGGAAAGGGAGCGGCGAACGCTCCCCTTTTTGCATCTTTTTTGGCAATTTCTATTTCAGTTTCTGCCCGGTCAGAAGCTCATAGCCCTGCAGGTACTTGTCTATGGTCTTCTGCACGATGTCGTCGGGCAGCGTCCAGTTATGCCCCTCGTTGGCCTTCAGCCAGTCCCTCGCGAACTGCTTGTCGAAGGAGGGCTGCGCGTGGCCGGGCTCGTATCCTTCCGCAGGCCAGAAGCGGGAGCTGTCCGGGGTGAGCATCTCGTCGCCGAGGACGATATTGCCCTCATTGTCCAGGCCGAACTCAAATTTGGTGTCCGCGATGATGATGCCGCGCTTCAGGGCATAATCCGCGCATTTCTTATAGAGAGCAATGGTGTAGTCGCGCAGCTTGGCGGCGTACTCCGCTCCCTTGCCGGGAAAGCGCTTTTCCAGATAGTCGACGCTCTGCTCGTAGGAGATATTCTCGTCGTGGTCGCCGATCTCCGCCTTGGTGGAGGGGGTGTAGATGGGTTCAGGCAGCTTGTCGGACTCCCGCAGACCCTCCGGCAGCCTGATGCCGCAGACCGTGCCGTCCTTCACATAGCTCGCCCAGCCGCTGCCCGTGATATAGCCGCGCACGATGCACTCGATCGGCAGCATTTTCAGCTTGCGGCACAGCATGCTGTTGCCGTTGAATCTGTCCTGCCTGAAAAATGCGGGCATGTCGTTGACGTCCACGGAGATCATGTGGTTGGGGATAATGTCCCGGGTCATGTCAAACCAGAATCTGGACATCTGGGTCAGGACGGTGCCCTTCTTCGTCACCTGGTTGTGCAGGATCACATCGAAGCAGCTGATGCGGTCCGTCGCCACCATGATCAGGCTGTCTCCGTTGTCGTAGATCTCGCGTACTTTGCCTTCTTTGATTGGTTTTAATTCGCTCATAAGCGCCTCCGTCGTATCGTTGTCATATTCTGCGCCGAAAACTCCGGCCGCAGGCGGTTGAATCTGCGTCAAATATACCATAAGTACTTCGGATTGACAAGTGCCCGCGGAGGAAAGGATGCGGTCCGGATGCGGAAAGAGGCAGATTGTCCTTGTCAGGATTGTGATATTCCGATATAATTTTATTTGTATCTACAGTAAGCAAATTAAGGGAGAGGTGGAAAATGAGCGAAAACAAAGAATTCAAACCGTATATCCCGGCGGAGAAGATCACGCCGGAATTTACGGTGACATCGATCATCATGGGAATCATCCTGGCGATCGTATTCGGCGCGGCCAATGCCTATCTGGGGCTGCGCGTCGGTATGACCGTGTCCGCGTCGATTCCGGCGGCGGTTATCTCCATGGGTGTGATCCGTATGATCATGAGGAAGAACTCCATTCTGGAGAGCAATATCGTACAGACCATCGGTTCCGCGGGCGAGTCGCTGGCGGCCGGTGCGATCTTCACCATGCCCGCGCTGTTTCTGTGGGCGGAGGAGGGGCTGTGCGACATGCCGAGCCTTGTGGAGATCACGCTGATTGCGCTGTGCGGCGGTATCCTGGGCGTTCTGTTTATGATCCCGCTGCGCAATGCGCTGATCGTCAAGGAGCACGCGACGCTTCTGTACCCGGAGGGCACGGCCTGCGCGGAGGTGCTTCTGGCGGGCGAGGAGGGCGGATCCAACGCCTCCACGGTGTTCAGCGGCATGGGACTTGCGGCGGTGTTCAAGTTCCTCGTGGACGGCATCAAGGTCATCCCCGCGGATATCGCGGCGAAGTTCAACTCCTTTAAGGGAGAGCTGGGCGTGGAGGTCTATCCGGCCCTGCTCGGCGTGGGTTATATTGTAGGCCCGCGCATTTCCTCGTACATGTTCGTCGGCTCGCTGGTGGGCTGGATGGTTATCATCCCGCTGATCTGCCTGTTTGGCGCGGACACGTGGATGTATCCGGCAGCCGCCGGAACAACCATCGGGCAGATGTAAGCGGAGGGCGGCGCGTCCGCGATCTGGGGCTCCTACGTGAGATATATCGGTGCGGGCGCCATCGCCACGGGCGGCATCATTTCCCTGATCAAGTCCCTGCCCCTGATTGTCACGACCTTCCGGGATTCCCTGAAGAGCATGAAGGGCGGCAAGAACACGAGCGGCGCGCGGACGGCGCAGGATCTTCCGATGAGTTTCGTCCTGATCGGGATTGCAGCCATGATTGTTATCATCTGGCTGGTTCCGGCGATTCCCGTCAATTTCCTGGGCGCGCTTCTGATCGTCGTGTTCGGTTTCTTCTTCGCGACGGTGTCCTCCCGTATGGTGGGACTGATCGGCAGTTCCAATAACCCGGTATCCGGTATGGCGATCGCGACGCTGCTGATCGCGACGATCACCATCAAGGCGTCTGGCGACAGCGGCATTACGGGTATGATGGGAGCCATTGCCATCGGCTCCGTCATCTGTATCGTGGCGGCGATCGCGGGCGATACCTCGCAGGATTTGAAGACCGGTTATCTGCTGGGCGCTACGCCGAAGAAGCAGCAGATCGGCGAGCTGATCGGCGTGGTGGCCTCCGGACTTGCCATCGGCGGCGTGCTCTACCTGCTGAATGCGGCGTGGGGATACGGCGGTGCGGAAGTGCCGGCGCCTCAGGCGACGCTGATGAAGATGATCGTGGAGGGTATCATGGGCGGCGAGCTGCCGTGGAACCTCGTATTTATCGGTGTGTTCCTGGCGCTCGGACTGGAGATCCTGCGGGTTCCGGTCATGCCCTTTGCCATCGGCTTATACCTGCCGATCTATCTGAACGCAGGCATTATGGTGGGCGGCGTCGTGCGCCTGTGCATGGATGCCAGAAAGAAAGTGGATGAGAAGACCAAGGAGCGCCAGGCTACCGACGGCACGCTCTACTGCGCCGGCATGATTGCGGGCGAGGGACTGGTCGGCATCCTGTTAGCGATCCTGGCGGTGGGCGGCATCACCATGGACCTGTCCGGCACGGTGAACCTGGGCGATATCGGCGGCCTTGCGCTGCTCGCGGTGATGGTTCTGTGCCTGTTAAAATTCTCCTTATGGAAGAAGTATAAGGAATGATGAAGAAGAAAAAAGAGTCGGAGAATTATCTGGATCTGATTCCCGTGCGCGCTCCGGGGCTTCCCTGGGAGCGCGACGAGGAAGGGTTGGTCGTTCTGGAAGTGGAGAATACGGGGCTTTTCAACCGTATCGCGCAGAAGCTGTTCGGGCGGCCGAGATACACGAAGGTTCACATGGAGAAGTACGGCAGTTTCCTGTGGCCTTTGATCGACGGCAGCCGCACGGTGATGGAGCTGGCCGATCTGCAGCGCGGAGAGTTCGGCAAGGAGGCGGAGCCTGTCTATCCGAGAGTCGTGAAGTACATGCAGATCATGGAGAGTTATCACTTTATCGGCTTTGCCGGAAAAGAGAAATAGACGGAGGGCGGTCTGTGGGGCCGCCCTCTCTGCGCGCAAAAAAATATTGTCAATCAAATATCCATGTGGTACTATATCAGCGTATTGTATCTCATTTATGAGAATAATAACAGGAGGATTTGTACCATGAAAAATGAAAAGACCTACGAACTGGTGCTTACGGCACTGTTCACCGCCATAATCGTGATTATGGCATTCACACCGCTGGGATATATCCCGCTTGTAGTCATCAACGCGACGATTATTCATATCCCGGTCATCCTGGGAGCGCTATTTCTCGGACCGAAGAAAGGTGCATTTTTGGGATTCGTATTCGGTTTTACCAGCTTCATCAACAACACATTCAAGGCGTCGACGGCGTCGGCGTTCGTATTCTCGCCCGTGCTCGCCTACAATATGGTCGGTGTATCCGGCGTCTTCAAGAGCCTGTACATCTGCTTTGTGCCGAGAATTCTGGTGGGCGTTGTCCCCTATTTCGTCTATCTCCTGATCCGCAAAGCGCTCGGCGGCGGACAGGGAACGGGCAAGATTGTTGTGAACGCTGTGGCATCTTTGATTCTGTTAATCTCTGTCAGAGCATTTTTGATACGTCTGTTTCCAGAGGCGCTGAGCGCGGCCGTATGTACCGTGATCGGGCTGAGCGCGGGCATCGTGCTGATGATTGTGCTCACGCTGAGCGGCAGTAAGAGGGAGAACGCCAGCGTCGCGCTCGCCTACGCGGGGCTCGCGGGGGCATATACGAACACGCTTTTCGTCATGAGCGGCATCTTTATTCTGTATAAAGATGCTTACGCGCAGGCGGTCGGCGTGGCGGGCGAAGCGGTGCTCGACGTAATCATGGGCGTGGTGACGTTCAACGGCATCGTGGAGGCGGTGGTCGCCGCGATCATCGTGGCCGGCGTCGGCTTCGCGCTGACGCGGATCAAACCGGTCTATTCTATGAAGAAGTAAAGGCGCGATATTTGTGAAGCGCGCGATTAAAGATACAATACAAGGAGATTCAAATGATTCTGGCAATTGACATCGGCAATACCAATATCGTGATCGGCTGTATTGAGAAGGAACAGGTGCGGTTCGTGGAGCGCGTCTCCACGAACCTGTCCAAGACGGAGCTCGAGTATGTGGTGGAGTTTCGGACACTTTTTGACCTGTACCGCATCGATATAGAGGATATCGACGGCAGCATCATCTCCTCGGTGGTGCCGCCGCTCAACAATATCGTGAAGGCCGCGCTGCAGAAGCTGTTCCACCGGCCGCCCCTTCTGGTGGGTCCCGGCGTGAAGACAGGGCTGAACATTCTGATGGACAATCCGGGGCAGCTGGGCTCGGATCTGGTGGTCAACGCGGTTGCCGGCCTGCACTATTACGGCGCGCCCATCATCATGATCGACATGGGGACGGCCACCACGATCAGTGTGGTGGATGACAGAAAGAACTATATCGGCGGCATGATCCTGCCGGGCGTCAAGGTGTCCCTGGATTCCCTGGTCAACCGCACCTCGCAGCTGCCGCGCATCAGCCTGGACGCGCCGAAGCGGGTGATCGGCAAGAATACCATCGAGTGCATGAAGAGCGGTATCGTGATGGGACAGGCGGCGTGCCTGGACGGCATGATCGAGCGGATCTATGACGAGCTGGGCTACGAGGCTCCGGTGGTCGCGACAGGCGGGCTGTCCGGCAGCATCGTGCCGTACTGTAAGAAAAAGATCGTCTACGACAATGAGCTGACCCTGAAGGGGCTCGGCATCATCTATCGCAAAAATGTGGAAGAATAGAGAGAGCACAGGAAAACGGAGTGAGACTATGCTGCAGGGGAAAAAGATTCTTCTCGGCGTGACGGGGTCGATCGCGGCTTACAAGATCGCGTCCCTCGCCAGTATGCTGAAGAAGAAGGGGGCGGACGTGACTGTCTTCATGACGGCGAACGCCGTGAATTTTATCAACCCGATCACCTTCGAGACGCTGACGGGAAATAAGTGTCTGGTGGACACTTTTGACAGGAATTTTGAGTTCCAGGTGGAGCACGTGTCGCTGGCCAAACAGGCGGCTGCCTTTCTGGTGGCGCCGGCGTCGGCGGACGTGATCGCCAAGGCGGCGCACGGCATCGCGGACGATATGCTCACGACCACGCTGCTGGCCTGTACCTGCCCGAAGCTCTTCGCGCCGGCGATGAATACCCGCATGTACCGAAACCCTATTGTGCAGGACAATCTGCGGAGGCTTGCGCGCTACGGCATGGAGGTGATCGACCCTGCGGCGGGATATCTGGCCTGCGGCGACACGGGGGAGGGCAAGATGCCCGAGCCGGAGACGCTCTGCGAATATCTCGTGAAGGCGCTGACAACGAAGGACATGGCAGGACTCAAGGTGCTCGTCACGGCGGGGCCGACACAGGAGAAGATCGATCCTGTGCGCTATATCAGCAACCACTCCACGGGCAAGATGGGATACGCCGTCGCGCGCGCGGCGATGCTGCGCGGCGCCGAGGTGACGCTGGTTACGGGCAGGACTAGCCTGCAGCCGCCCATAGGCGTGCGCACCGTGCCTGTCGTGTCCGCGGCGGACATGGCACAGGCGGTCAAGGAGGCAGCGCCCGATCAGGACATCATCGTCAAGGCGGCGGCGGTGGCGGATTACCGGCCGGCGCAGGCGGCGGACGAGAAGATGAAGAAGGGCGACGGGGAACTGTCGATCGCGCTCACGCGCACGGAGGATATCCTTGCCTGGCTCGGCGCGCACAGAAGAGACGGGCAGTTTCTGTGCGGCTTCTCCATGGAGACGGAGCATATGCTGGAAAATTCCCGTGCGAAGCTTGAGAAAAAAAATATCGATATGATCGTCGCCAACAATGTAAAGCAGGAAGGCGCGGGCTTCGGGACGGACACGAACGTGGTGACCGTTCTGACAAAGGACGGGACTGAGGAACTGCCTCTGATGAGCAAGGAGGATGTGGCCGACAGGCTGTTCGACGCGATTCTTGCCCGCAGGACATCATAAGAGGAAAGGAGGCGCAGGAGCTTGATACAGGATCTGACAGAGGGAAATTCCGGCAGGGTGCTGTTTCGCTATACGGTTCCCATGTTTATCAGCGTGGCGTTCCAGCAGATTTATAATATAGCGGACAGCATGATAGCGGGCCGGTTCGCTGGAGAGGACGCGCTGGCGGCGGTGGGCGCTTCCTATCCGATCACCATGATTTTCATGGCGGTGGCGGTGGGCTGCAACATCGGCTGTTCCGTCGTCATCTCCCAGCTGTTCGGGGCAAAGCGCTACAGGGAACTGAAAACCGCCGTCTCCACGGTTCTGCTCGTGGGCTTTGTCCTGTCGGCGCTTCTCACCGTGGCAGGACTTTTGACGACCGCGCCCATGATGCGCGCGATCCGGACGCCGGACAATATTTTCGCCGACGGGGCGCTTTATCTGCGCATTTATATCGGCGGCTTTGTCTTCCTGTTCCTGTACAATGTGGTGACGGGTATGTTCAACTCGCTGGGAGACTCCAGGACGCCGCTGTATTTTCTGATCGGTTCCTCCGTCGGGAATATCCTGTTAGACCTGCTGTTTGTGGCGGTGTTCCACTGGGGCGTCGCCGGCGTGGCGTGGGCCACCTTTATCGCTCAGGGCGCGGCCTGTATTCTGGCGCTTCTGGCCTTTCGCGCAAGGCTGCGGGAGGTGGACGACGCCGCAGGGGCGGACGGCGGGCGTCTGAAGGCGCCGGTCTTTTCCGGGGAGATGCTTGGGAAGATCGCGCTGGTGGCGGTGCCGAGCATCTTACAGCAGAGTTTTGTCTCCGTGGGTAATATTTTCATCCAGAGTCTGGTCAATTCCTATGGATCGGACGTGATCGCCGGCTACTCCGCGGCGGTGAAGCTCAACACCTTTGTCATCACGGGCTTTACGACCTTCGGGAACGGTGTGTCCGGCTTTGTGGCGCAGAATCTCGGCGCGGGACGGACGAAGCGGATCAGGGAGAGCTTTCGCGCGGGAATCGGGATCGCGCTTGCCGTGGCGGTGTGCTTCGGGGCGTTGTACTTCTTCGCCGGCGGGGCGATGATGGGACTTTTTCTGGAGGATGCGTCGGGGACGGCGATGGACACCGGGGTGCTCTTTTTGAAGATCGTGTCGCCCTTCTATCTCGTGGTCTCCCTGAAACTGATCGCGGATGGCGTGCTGCGCGGCGCGGAGGCGATGCGGTATTTTATGGTGTCCACCTTCACGGATCTGATCCTCAGAGTCGTTCTGGCGTACATTCTGTCGGCGCCCTTCGGCTCGGCGGGCATCTGGCTCTCGTGGCCGGTGGGCTGGGGCGTGGCGACGGCGCTGTCGGTTCTGTTTTATCACAGGGTGACAGGGCGGATCGAGGGCAGGCAGGGCCGGTAAGCGGCTCGGGCGGACGAATATTAATATTGCAAGCGCCGTCGCGGAAAGCACTTTTAGATACGAAGAGAAACAGGAGAGAACCGCAGAGCGGGAAAGGAAGATATGATGCGGATCGGAATGGGATATGACGTACATCGGCTCACACAGGGCAGAAAGCTGATTATGGGAGGAGTGGAGATTCCCTATGAAAAAGGGCTGCTCGGCCACTCCGATGCGGACGTGCTCCTGCACGCCGTTATGGACGCGCTGCTTGGCGCGGCCGCGCTGGGGGACATCGGGAAACACTTCCCGGACACGGATCCGGCGTACAAAGGGATTTCTTCTCTGAAACTGCTCGGGCATGTGGGAGAGCTGCTTCAGGAGAACGGTTTTCTGATTGAGAATATCGACGCGACGATCATCGCGCAGGCGCCCAAGATGCGTCCCTACATCGATACGATGCGCCAAAACATTGCCCGGACGCTGGAGATTGAGCCCGGGCAGGTGAACGTTAAGGCGACCACCGAGGAAGGGCTGGGCTTCACGGGGAGCGGCGAGGGCATCTCGGCGCAGGCGATCTGTATGCTCGCCACGCCCAGGGAACTCTACAGTGAGGACGTTGCGGCGCGAGGCTGTGAGGGCTGCGGCGGCTGTCCGGCAAAATCGAATTGACAAACAGTTATTTTTTTCATATTTTATAGTAGTGAGAAAAGCACAGACTCTATTATAGAAGGAATCGGACATGGGTTTTATCGGAAATATTCGGGAGGAAATAAAGCTCATACGCGAGCGCGACCCGGCGATACACTCCAATATGGAGGTGTTTCTGTATCCAAGCTTCAAGGTGATGATCTACTATAGGATGGCGCACAGGCTGTACCTGAAGGGGCACTATTTCCTGGCGAGGTGGATTTCCCAGAAGGCTGTCCGCAGGACGGGAATCGAGATTCATCCCGGTGCGCAGATCGGCAAAGGATTCTTTATCGATCACGGCAACGGCGTCATTATAGGAGAGACCACGGTGATCGGCGACAATGTGACGCTGTATCAGGGCGTGACCCTGGGCGGCACCGGCAAGGAGCAGG
>CANPXP010000012.1 GCA_947586255.1 uncultured Lachnospiraceae bacterium
TTGAAACCGCCGTGTACCGAACGGTACGCACGGTGGTGTGAGAGGACGGCGGCTAATCACCGCCTCCTACTCGATCATTTTGTTATTTCGTTCGGCTTTATGCCCGCTCAACTTTGCCGGATCTTAAGCAGCGCGTGCAGACATGCAGTTTCTTGTTGGCGCCGCCGACCTTGCACATAACATTCTTGACATTAGAATTCCAGATTCTGTTCGATCTTCTATGAGAATGGCTGACGTTGTTGCCAAAATGAGCGCCCTTGCCGCAAATATCACATTTAGCCATCTTTGCACCTCCTTTGTCATTCACACAACATTTGTATCATAGCAGAAAGTAATTCGGAATGCAAGCAAAAATTACAGAATTTGGACATAAAAATGCGTTGGCGGCAAATTTAGGATAATTTTAGTTCCATTTTCCGGCTTGTCGGGTTATAATAGCAGTGTATATTGGGATAATAAGGAGGTGCCTTATGAAAGTTTCTTCAATGGACACACATATGGGGAATATTTCGATCGATCAGGACGTCATCGCGCAGTATGCCGGCACGGTGGCGACGGAAATTTTCGGCGTGGTCGGCATGGCCGGCATGAACGTCAGGGACGGGCTTGTCAGACTGCTGAAAAAGGATAATATGAAGCGCGGCATTCAGGTGACGCTGAACAATAACAAGCTGACGCTCGACTTTCACATTGTCGTCTCTTACGGCGTGAGTATCCTCGCCGTGGCGGACAATCTGATCGACAGCGTCAAGTACAAGCTGGAAGAGTTTACCGGCATAGAGGTGGAAAAGATAAACATTTTCGTGGAAGATGTAAAAGTGATTGACTGAGGGAGGACAGTGAGGTGGCTTCAAATACAATAGATGCCGGTATGATGGCGAAGTGCTTTCTTGCCGGCGCCAAGAATCTTGAGAAAAACAAAGAATGGATCAATGAATTGAACGTGTTTCCGGTTCCGGACGGCGATACAGGCACTAACATGACGCTGACGATCATGTCTGCCGCGAAGGAGGTCGCAGGCCTGTGCGATATGGGCGATCTCGATATGCAGTCGCTGTGCAAGGCGATTTCCTCCGGTTCTCTGAGGGGCGCCAGAGGCAATTCCGGCGTGATTCTGTCGCAGCTGTTCCGCGGCTTCACCAAGGTTGTCAAGGAATACGACGCGATCACGATACCCATCATTGCCGCCGCCTTCGACAAGGCTGTGGAGACTGCCTACAAAGCCGTCATGAAGCCCAAGGAGGGCACGATCCTGACCGTCGCCAAGGGCGCGGCGCTCAAGGCGCGCGAACTCGCGGACAGCGGCGCGGAGGATACGGCGGATTTCCTGCAGCAGATCATCAGCCGTGCCGAGGAGGTCCTGGCGAAGACTCCCGAGATGCTCCCCGTCCTGAAGCAGGCGGGCGTGGTGGATTCCGGCGGTCAGGGGCTCGTCCTCGTCCTGCAGGGCATCTATGACGCGTTTATGGGCAAGGAAGTGGACTTTACTCTGGATGCGGCTCCCGCGGCCCAGCCGACGGGAAAGGTCTCCGGCGCCAACCGGGAAGCGCAGGCGAACGCCGACATCAAATTCGGTTACTGCACCGAGTTTATCATTATGCTGAACAAGGTGTTCAATATCAAGGCGGAGCTGGATTTCAAGGCGTATCTGGAATCCATCGGCGACTCGATTGTCGTCGTTGCGGACGACGATGTGGTTAAGGTGCACGTACATACCAACGATCCCGGTCTGGCGATCCAGCGGGCGCTCAAATATGGCGCGCTCTCCAATATGAAGATCGATAATATGCGTCTCGAGCATCAGGAGAAGCTCTTCAAGATGTCGCAGAAGGACGGAGGCGCGGAGGCGCAGCCTGCTGCCAAGCAGCCGCGCAAGGACGTCGGCTTTATCGCGGTGTCTGTCGGCGACGGCATCAACGAGATCTTCCGGGGTCTCGGCGTAGACCATATCATTGAGGGCGGCCAGACGATGAATCCGAGCACGGAGGATATGCTGAACGCCATCGAGCAGGTCAATGCCGACAACATCTTTATTCTGCCGAACAACAAAAATATCATTCTCGCGGCCAATCAGGCGCAGTCGCTCGTGAAGGACAAGGCGATCACGGTGATCCCGACGAAGACGGTGCCCCAGGGAATCACCGCAGTCATCAATTATGTGCCGGACATGACGGTCGCGGAGAATGCCGATACGATGACCACCGAGATCAAAAATGTCTCCACGGGTGAGGTCACCTACGCCGTCAGGGATACCAACATCGACGGTAAGGAGATCCGTCAGGGCGATTACATGGGAATCGGCGACGCCGGCATTCTCTCTGTCGGAACGTCTATCGCGCAGGTTACGCTGGATATGCTGGACGAGATGATGTTCGACGACGCGGAGCTGATCAGTATCTACTACGGCGAGGAGATTCCCGACCAGGAGGCGGAGGCTCTCCGCACGCAGGTGGAGGAGAAATACGGCTCCTGCGATATCGAGCTGCAGTACGGCGGTCAGCCGATCTATTACTATATCATATCCGTTGAATAAAATATCACGGTCATGATCCCTGACAACAGACACCTGAGCGTGCGGTTGCCGGGGATTTTTTGAGGAGAAAAATGGAAATCACAGCGCTCAAAGGAGTCGGAGAGAAAACGGCCGCGCTCTTTCACAAGCTGCATATTGACACGGCGGAGGAACTGACGCGGTACTATCCCCGCGATTATGAGAACTTCGCGCCGCCGGTGGAACTGGCCGGCGCTTTCTGTGAGGATACTGTCGCCGTGGCCGGCCGGATTCAGGGGAGCATCGCTACCAGACATGTCCGGGGTTTAAGCATCACGACATTTGAGGCGGCGTGTGAGGGCGGTGTGCTGCACCTGGTTTACTTTAATATGCCCTATCTAAAGAACAGTCTGAAAAGCGGCGTGCAGTATATCTTCAGAGGCTTCCTGCAGAAGAAGGGGAACCGCTTCTCGATGGAGCAGGCCAGGATGTATAAGCCCGAGGAGTACGCCGGGGTGACGGGCAGACTGCTTCCCGTCTATTCCGTCACAAAGGGACTGAGCAACAACACGGTGGTCAAGGCGGTACGGCAGGCCATCGTGGTTTCGGAGCAGGCGGAAGACTGTCTGCCCGAAGAGATCCGGCTGCAGGAAAAGCTCTGTACATATGAGGAGGCGGTGAGGCAGATCCATTTCCCCGAGAGCCGCGACGCGCTTGTGCGGGCACGGGAAAGGCTCGTTTTTGACGAGTTCCTTCTTTTTATTCTGATGATCAGAAGCATGAAAGAGGACGCCGCGAAACTGCCCAACGGCTGCCCGATGATAGAGATTGCCGGGACCGAGCGGCTGATCGAGGCGCTCCCTTATCGGCTGACAGGCGCACAGAGAAAAGTCTGGGACGAAATAAAGGGGGATCTGACTTCAGAACATACCATGAACCGTCTGATTCAGGGGGACGTCGGTTCCGGCAAGACGATCCTCGCCTTCCTTGCGCTCATCATGTGTGCGGGGAACGGATATCAGGGCGCGCTGATGGCGCCCACCGAGGTTCTGGCGGCGCAGCACTATGAGACGCTGATGCAATTCAAGAAACGCTATCACCTGTCTGTCTCTCCGGTGCTTCTGACAGGTTCCGTCTCCGCCAGAGAGCGGCGCGCCGCCTATGCGCAGATCGAGAGCGGGGAGGCGGACATTATTCTCGGCACCCATGCGCTCATCCAGGACAAGGTGAATTACCGCAGGCTGGGGCTTGTCATCACGGATGAGCAGCACCGGTTCGGCGTCAGACAGCGAGAGAGTCTTGCGCAGAAGGGAAGAGACGTCCATGTCCTTGTCATGAGCGCGACGCCGATTCCCCGCACTCTCGCCATCATTCTTTACGGAGATCTGCACATATCGGTTCTCGACGAGATGCCCGCGAACCGGCTGCCGATCAAAAACTGTGTGGTGAATACCGCCTATCGCCCAGCGGCCTATCAGTTTATCGAGAGAGAGGTCGCCGCCGGCAGGCAGGCCTATGTCATCTGTCCTGCGGTGGATGAGAGCGAGAATGCGGAGCTCGAGAACGTCACCGCCTACACGGCGAAACTGCGCGAACATATGCCCTCCTCCGTACAGATCGCCTCTCTCCACGGCCGGATGAAGGCCGCGGAGAAGAATCGGGTGATGGAGGCTTTCGCGGCAGGGCAGATCGATGTGCTTGTGTCCACCACCGTGATCGAAGTCGGCATCAACGTGCCGAACGCCACGGTGATGATGGTGGAGAATGCCGAGCGCTTCGGGCTTGCACAGCTGCACCAGCTCCGCGGCCGTGTGGGACGCGGCGGCGCGCAGTCTTACTGTATTTTTGTCAGCGGCAGGGATAAGCCCGAGACAATGGCGCGGCTGAAGATCCTGAATGAGTCAAACGACGGCTTCTATATCGCGTCGCAGGATTTAAAGCTGCGCGGCCCGGGAGACCTGTTCGGCATCAGGCAGAGCGGCGACTTGAAGTTCGCGCTGGCGGACGTCTTCCAGGACGCGGCCATTCTCAAGCGGGCGGCCGATTGGGCGGACCGGATATACGAGCAGGACCCGCAGCTTGTGTCTGAACGCTATGCGCCGCTCAGGCGTCGACTGGCGCGACAGGAGATAAATGAGGTTGACTTTAGAACTATCTAAAAGTAATATGTTATAGAAAGAGATTCGTCTCAGACAAATACAGTGCGGAGAAACATAGAATATGACAAAGAAAACAGCGGTCGTCACCGACAGCAACAGCGGCATTACCCAGACACAAGCGAAAGAGCTGGGCATTTATGTGCTGCCGATGCCTTTTATGATCAACAATGAGATTTTCTACGAGGATATCACCCTGAGCCAGAAAGAATTCTATGCGCGTCTTGCGGAGGGAGCGGACGTGATCACGAGCCAGCCCACGCCGGATGCGGTCATGAAGCTGTGGGACAGTCTGCTCGGGGAGTATGACGAGATCGTCCATATACCGATGTCCAGCGGGCTCAGCGGCTCCTGCCAGAGCGCTGCCGTGCTGGCGCGTGATTACGGCGGCAGGGTACAGGTAGTCAACAACCAGCGCATATCCGTCACGCAGCGGCAGTCCGCGCTGGACGCCCTGGCACTTGCGGAACGCGGTATGGATGCCGCGCAGATCAGAGAGTTTCTGGAGGAAGACAAATTCAACTCTAGCATCTACATCATGCTGGACACCCTGTACTATCTGAAAAAGGGCGGCAGGATCACCCCGGCGGCCGCGGCTCTCGGCACGATTCTGAAGCTGAAGCCGGTTCTGCAGATTCAGGGGGAAAAGCTGGACGCTTTCGCCAAGGCCCGGACGGTATCGCAGGGGAAATCCATCATGCTGAGCGCCATCCGCGCGGATATGGAGAAGCGGTTCGGCGGCGCGGACAAGGACAATATCTGGCTGGAAATTGCATATACACCCGGCAATGGCAATGACGCGTCCGCCGCGGAGCAGTTTCGGGATGAGACGCGGGCGCAGTTTGCGGATTTTGACATCCATATGGATCCGCTTTCCTTAAGCATCGCCTGTCATATCGGCCCCGGCGCCCTGGCGGTTGCGTGCTGCAAAAAAATCAGATAAAACCGAAAGAGAGAGGTCATGGCGCAGTATTCATCCGCAAACGACGACAGGGAGTCTGCCCTGCAAAGAGAATATATGGCCAAAGCGGCGCAGTATGTCGCCGGGCTTGAGAGAGAACTTGGACGCCGCCCATGCTGCTGTGTTGTCACCTTCGGCTGTCAGATGAACGCCAGGGACTCGGAGAAGCTGCTCGGCATTCTGACAGAAATCGGCTATGAATCCGTGGAGGACGAGGAGAGTGCCGATTTCATCGTCTACAATACCTGTACCGTCCGCGACAACGCCAACCAGCGCGTCTATGGGAGACTCGGCTATCTCCACAGCCTGAAGGCCGGGAAACCGCACCTGCGAATCGCCCTGTGCGGCTGTATGATGCAGGAGGAGAATGTCATTGAGAAGATCCGGAAGAGCTACCGGTTTGTGGATCTGATTTTCGGAACGCACAATCTCTTTAAATTTGCCGAGCTGTTGGTGACAATGTTTGAAAACCGCGAGATGATCGTCGATATCTGGCAGGAGACGGATCAGATCGTCGAAGAGCTGCCTGTCCGGCGCAAATTTCCCTATAAATCCGGTGTCAATATCATGTTCGGCTGCAATAATTTCTGCAGCTACTGCATCGTCCCCTATGTGCGCGGGCGGGAGCGCAGCAGAGCGCCGGAGGAGATCTTACAGGAAATCGAACGCCTGGTGGACGACGGGGTTGTGGAGGTTATGCTGCTCGGGCAGAACGTGAACTCCTACGGGCGGAATCTGGAAACGCCCATGTCGTTTGCGCAGCTTCTACGCGAGGTGGAGCAGATCGACGGGCTTAGAAGGATCCGCTTTATGACTTCTCACCCGAAGGATCTGTCCGATGAGCTGATCGACGTTATGAGCCGTTCCGACAAGATCTGCCGCCATCTGCACCTGCCGCTGCAGGCCGGTTCAGATCGGATCCTGCAGGCGATGAACAGGCGCTACACGAAAGCGCAGTATCTGGCCCTGACCGAAAAACTCCGGACGGCGATGCCGGATATCGCCCTCACAACCGATCTCATCGTCGGTTTTCCGGGCGAGACGGCGGAGGATGTGGACGAGACGATCGATGTCGTGCGCAGGGTGCGGTTTGACAACGCTTTCACATTCATCTACTCTAAGAGGACCGGGACGCCCGCGGCTGCTATGGCGAACCAGGTGCCGGCCGCCACGGTGAGAGAGGGCTTCGACAGACTGTTGAAGGTCGTGCAGGACACCGCCAGGGAGCGCGCTGCGCTTCTGCGGGGCAGTACGGCGGAGGCGCTCGTGGAAGAGGTAAACGAACAGGACGCCGCCCTCCTGACGGGAAGGCTCTCCAACAATATGCTCGTCCATTTTCCGGGGGACAGAGACCTGGTCGGCGGATTTGTAAATGTCTCCCTGGACGAGTGCCACGGATTCTACTATACGGGTCATATGATAAGAAAAGCGGAAGCCCCGCTTGGAAAGACGGTTGACGGCAATGGCTGAACTTACCCCGATGATGCAGCAGTATATGGAAACCAAAAAAGAGTATCCGGACTGCATCCTGATGTACCGGCTCGGTGATTTCTATGAAATGTTCTACGACGACGCCCTTCTGGCCTCCAAAGAGCTGGAGATCACGCTGACGGGCAAAAGCTGCGGACAGGAGGAGCGCGCGCCGATGTGCGGCGTGCCGCATCACGCCCTGGAGGGCTACCTCGGCAAGCTGGTATCCAACGGGCACAAGGT
Organism: uncultured Lachnospiraceae bacterium; assembly: GCA_947586255.1. Lineage (GTDB taxonomy): Bacteria > Bacillota > Clostridia > Lachnospirales > Lachnospiraceae > UBA3282. The sequence continues at coordinate 7,322 of CANPXP010000012.1, forward strand.
TGCCGTCTGCGAGCAGATGGAGGACCCGAAACTCGCCAAGGGGATCGTCAAACGCGAAGTGGTGCGCATCGTGACGCCGGGCACAAACCTGAACCCGCAGTCTCTGGAGGAGACGAAGAACAATTATCTCGTGTGTATCGTCTATTTTCCCGGGAAAATCGGCATATCCGTCGCGGACGTCACCACGGGGGATTATTATCTGACGGAGGCCGAAGACCTGCGCAAACTGCAGGATGAGATCAACAAGTATGAGCCGTCGGAAATCATCTGCAACGAACCTTTTCTCGTCAGCGGCTATGACATTGAAGACCTGAAAAATCGCCTGAACATCACGGTCTATTCCCTGGCCGCCCACTATTTTGACGAGGATTGCTGCCGCCGAGAGCTTCTGCAGCATTTCCGCGTGAATTCGCTGTCCGGGTTAGGCGTCGAGGACTTCCCGACAGGCATGATCGCCGCGGGTGCGCTGCTGCAGTATCTGTATGAGACGCAGAAGACCTCTCTTTCCCACTTCACGCATATATATCCGTACCTGTCGAGCAAGTACATGCTCCTGGACAGCTCCACCAGACGGAATCTGGAGCTCACGGAGACGCTGCGGGAGAAGCAGAAGATCGGCTCGCTGCTCGGCGTGCTGGACCGGACGAAAACGGCTATGGGCGGGCGTCTTCTGCGAAAATACATCGAACAGCCTCTGATTGACCGCGAGAAGATAACGCGGCGCCTGGACGCGGTGGAAGCGCTGTGTCGAAAAAGCGTTGACCGGGACGAGCTGCGGGAGTATCTGTCCGCCGTCTATGACCTGGAACGGCTGCTCGGCAGGATAAGCTACAAGACCGCGAATCCCAGAGATCTGATCGCCCTGCGCAATTCCCTGGCCATGATTCCGTCCATCAAGACCGTTCTGTCCGATCTGGACGCGCCACTCTTAGCCGAGATCAACGAGCACATGGATTCCCTGGAGGACATCCATCGCCTGATCGACAGCGCCATCATAGAGGATGCGCCGATCTCTGTCAGGGACGGCGGCATGATCAGAGAGGGCTTCAACGAGACGATCGACTCTCTCAGGAACGCCAAGACAGACGGCAAGAGCTGGATTGCGGCGCTGGAGGAGGAGGACCGCGAGCGCACCGGCATCAAGAATCTGCGCATCAAGTACAACAAAGTATTCGGCTATTGCTTCGAGGTGACAAATTCTTATCTGAATCTGGTGCCGGACGACTATATCCGCAAGCAGACGCTCGCCGGCGCCGAGCGCTATACCACGCCGCGCTTAAAGGAGCTGGAGGATTCCATCCTGAATGCGGAGGACAAGCTGGTCGCGCTGGAATACGACACTTTCTGTGAGATACGGGACACGATCGCGGCGCAGATGGAGCGCATACAGCAGACGGCGCGGAGCATCGCCAGACTGGACGTGTTCGCCTCCCTCTCCTATGTGGCGGAGCGCAATCATTATGTGCGCCCCTCGCTCAATGAAAAGGGCGTCATCGACATCAAGGACGGCAGGCATCCCGTGGTGGAGCGGATGATCAAGGGAGACATGTTTATCGCCAACGACACCTATCTGGACAATCAGAAGCGCTGTATCGCCGTGATCACCGGCCCGAATATGGCCGGCAAATCCACGTACATGCGGCAGACGGCGCTGATCGTGCTGATGGCGCAGCTAGGCTCTTTTGTTCCAGCGGGCAAGGCAAATATCGGCATCGTGGACCGCATTTTCACACGCGTCGGCGCCTCGGACGATCTCTCCAGCGGACAGTCCACCTTTATGGTGGAGATGAACGAGGTGGCGAATATTCTTAGAAACGCGACGCCCGACAGCCTGCTCATTCTGGATGAGATCGGCAGGGGAACTTCCACCTTCGACGGCTTGAGCATCGCGTGGGCGGTCATCGAGCATATCAGCAACCGCAAGATACTGGGCGCGAAGACGCTGTTCGCCACGCATTACCACGAGCTGACCGAGCTGGAAGACAAGATGGACAATGTGAACAATTACTGTATCGCCGTGAAGGAAAAAGGCGACGATATCGTGTTCTTGCGCAAAATCGTGAAGGGCGGCGCGGATAAGAGCTACGGCATTCAGGTGGCCAAGCTCGCCGGTGTGCCGGACATGGTCATCGAGCGCGCCAAAGAGATCGTGGAACAGCTCAGCGACAACGATATCATCGAGAAAGTGCAGAAGATTGAGGTCGGCGGCAAGAGCGAGCGGCGCAAACCGATCAGATACGACGAAGTGGATCTGGAGCAGATGTCTCTCTTCGACACGGTAAAGGACGAAGATATCATCCGGGAGCTGCAGGAGATCGACGTCGGAAATCTGACGCCCGTGGAGGCGTTAAATACGCTCTACCGCCTGCAGAACAAACTGAAGAACCGCTGGTAGGAGAGACAGTATGGCGATTATCAATATCCTGGATCATCAGACAATCGATAAAATAGCCGCGGGAGAGGTGGTAGAGCGGCCTTCCAGCGTCGTCAAGGAACTGGTGGAGAACGCCATCGACGCGGGAGCCGGCGCGGTCACTGTGGAGATCAAAGACGGCGGCACATCGCTGATCCGCGTGACGGACAATGGCTGCGGCATCGAGAAGGAGCAGATCCGCAACGCGTTTCTCAGACATGCCACCAGCAAAATCACCTCCGCCGACGATCTGACCTCGCTTGCCAGTCTCGGCTTCCGCGGCGAGGCGCTCGCGAGTATCGCCGCCGTCTCAAAGGTGGAACTGATTTCCAAGACCCCGGACCAGCTGACGGGAATCCGCTATGTCATCGAGGGCGGCGCCGAGCGGGAGACGGAGGAGATCGGCGCCCCTGACGGCACCACGGTGCTTGTGCGCAGTCTCTTCTACAACACGCCGCCGCGCCGGAAATTCCTGAAGCAGCCCCAGACGGAGGGCTCTTATGTGGCCGAGCTGATGGAGCATCTGGCCATGTCCAACCCGCATGTCTCGTTTCAGTTCATCGTCAACGGACAGACGCGCTTTTACACCACGGGAAACGGCGATCTGAAGGAAATCATCTATCGGATCTACGGCAGAGATATCGCGGGACAGCTCATTCCCTTTTTCCATGAGGCTGAGGGCATGACGATAGAAGGCCTCCTGGGAAAACCGATCATCAACCGCGCCAACAGGAACTATGAGATCTTCTATATCAACGGCAGATATATCAAGAGCAGCCTGATCGGCAGGGCGGTTGAGGAGGGCTATCGCGAGTATCTGATGCAGCACAAATTCCCGTTCTGCGTGCTGCACTTTCGAATCGACGCGCAGCGGATCGACGTGAATGTGCATCCGACAAAGATGGAGGTCCGCATCGCCGACGGCCCCGCATTCTGTGATACCGTCCGGGATGCGATACATGACGCGCTCCACGAGACGGAGATGATTCCGGAGATCGCGCTGACAGAGGCAAAACGTGAGGCGGGAGCAGAAAGCGCGAAGGGGAAAGCCGCGCCGGAGCCCTTTGAGAACAGACGCCTCATGCGGGAGGCCGCGGAGAGCACTGTGGCAGCGCCGGCGCGGACATTCGCTGCCGCGGGACACACGGCGCCCGCACGGCCTGTCGAAGAGGCGGCGGATCTGTTGATGCGCGATTCCACTGCGTATACAGCCGGAACGAAGGCCACCGACAGGAAGCAGGAAAACGCGGAATATACCGCCACCGCGCAGCAAAGCGGAACCGCCGCGCAGCTTACGCTCTTCGAGGAGGACAAAATACTGTCCCCGCAGTCGCGACCGAAATTCCGAATCATCGGCCAGCTTTTTGACACCTACTGGCTTGTCGCCTATGAGGAAAAACTGTTGATTATCGACCAGCATGCCGCCCATGAGAAGGTGATGTATGAGCGGCTGATCAAACGGTTCCGGGAGCGGACGATCGTCTCCCAGGCGATCAATCCGCCGATCATCGTCACACTGAACGGCCGGGAGCGCGAATGTTACTTGAGACATGCGGAGGATTTCCGGGCGCTGGGCTTTGCCGTGGAGGAGTTCGGTGGCAGCGAATACGCCGTCCGCGGCGTCCCGATGGATCTGTACGGTTACGGGGAAAAAGAATTTTTCCGGGAGATTCTGGAGGAACTGGCGGAGGAGACGCTGACGGGCACGCCGGAGAGCATCCGCACCCGCATCGCCACGATGGCCTGCAAAGCCGCCGTCAAGGGCAATATGCGCCTTGCTCCGGACGAGGCTGAGACACTGATCGACGAGCTGCTGACATTGGACAATCCGTATCACTGTCCACACGGCAGGCCGACCATCGTCTCCATGACGAAGTATGAACTGGAAAAGAAATTCAAGAGGATCGTGACATAATGAGCGAGAACAAAACGCCGCTGGTGATCCTGACCGGCCCCACCGCCGTCGGCAAGACCGCGCTGTCCATTGCGCTGGCGAGAAAGCTTGGCGGCGAGATCATCTCGGCGGACTCCATGCAGGTGTACCGGCACATGGACATCGGCTCGGCCAAGATCACGCCGGAGCAGATGTGCGGCATCCCTCATCATCTGATCGACATTCTGGAGCCGACGGAAGAGTTCAACGTGGTTCTGTTTCAGCGCCTTGCCAGGGACGCCGTGCAGGAAATTCGCGGGCGGGGTCATGTGCCGATTGTGGTCGGCGGCACGGGCTTCTACATTCAGGCGCTGCTGTACGACATCGACTTCACACAGAATGACGGCGACACCGCACTGCGCAGGAAGCTCCAAAAGCTTGCGGAGGAAGAAGGCCCCGGCGCGCTCTATGAACGGCTGCGCCGGATCGATCCGGAATCCTGCGAGATCATTCACGCAAACAATGTCAAGCGTGTGATCCGCGCCATTGAATTCTACGAGGAGACCGGGATGAAAATCTCCGAGCACAACAGGCTGCAGCGGCAGAACGAATCCCCGTACAATTTCGCTTACTTCGTCCTGAATGACGACAGGCAGGCGCTGTATGAACGGATCGAGGCGCGGGTGGATGAGATGATGGCGCAGGGGCTTGCGGAAGAGGTGCGGCGGCTGAAAGAGATGGGCTGTACGGCGGACATGGTGTCCATGCAGGGGCTTGGCTACAAGGAGCTTCTGGCCTGCCTGGACGGAAAGACCACGCTGGAGGAGGCCGTGTACCGGATCAAGCTGAACACCCGTCATTTTGCCAAGAGACAGCTCACATGGTTTCGCAGGGAGCGGGATGTGATCATGCTGGACAGAGGGGATTACGGCTGCGACGACAACCGCATCCTCGGGCACATGACAGAGATTTTAGACAGGAAAGGCATTTTATAGATATGGAAACAGGCAGGAATGATCTGTTGAAAAAACAGTATGAACAGTTCGGCATCTCCGAGAAGGTTTACGCGTTCGGGGAGGAGATTCTGACCTCCCTGCGGGAGCGCTTCGCCGGGATCGACGAGATCGCGGAGTACAACCAACTCAAGGTGATCCGCGCCATGCAGGAGGCCGGCGTGAGCGAAGCCTGTCTGCTCGGCACGACGGGCTACGGCTACAACGATCTGGGCAGAGACACGCTGGAGAAGGTCTACGCGGCGCTCTTTCACACGGAGGACGCCCTCGTGCGCCCGCAGATCACCTGCGGCACCCACGCGCTTGCGCTGGCCCTGATGAGCAATCTGCGGCCCGGAGACGAGTTGCTTTCCCCCGTAGGCAAGCCCTACGATACGCTGGAGGAGGTGATCGGCATCAGACCCTCCAGAGGCTCCCTGCGGGAGTACGGAATCAGTTACAGGCAGGTGGATCTGCTGCCGGACGGCTCCTTCGACTATGAGGGTATCCGCGCCGCGATAGGCGACAGGACGAAGCTTGTCACGATCCAGCGCTCCAAGGGCTATCAGACCAGACCGACGCTGTCCGTCGGGCGCATCGGCGAGCTGATCCGGTTTGTGAAAGAGATCAAGCCGGACTTAATCTGTATGGTGGACAACTGTTACGGTGAGTTTGTGGAGACGATCGAGCCTACGGACGTGGGAGCGGACATGGCGGTGGGATCCCTGATTAAGAATCCCGGCGGCGGACTGGCTCCCATCGGCGGCTATATCGCCGGCAGGAGAGACTGTGTGGAAAACGCGGCCTACAGACTGACGTCGCCGGGGCTCGGCAAGGAGGTCGGCGCCTCCCTCGGCATTCTGTCCGCTTTCTACGAAGGGCTGTTCCTCGCGCCCACCGTCACGGCAAACGCTTTAAAGGGCGCAATCTTCGCGGCGAATATCTATGAGAAGCTGGGATTTCCTGTGATGCCGAACGGCACCGAAGAGCGCCACGACATCATTCAGGCGGTGACTTTCGGCTCGCCGGAAGGCGTCGTCGAGTTCTGCAAAGGCATTCAGGCAGCGGCCTCCGTGGACAGCTTCGTCACGCCGGAGCCCTGGGATATGCCCGGCTATGACGCCCAGGTCATCATGGCTGCCGGCGCCTTCGTGTCAGGCTCCTCCATAGAGCTGAGCGCCGACGGCCCGATCAAGCCGCCCTACGCGGTTTATTTCCAGGGCGGCCTGACTTTTCCCCACGCAAAGCTGGGGATTCTCAAGACGCTGCAGAACCTTTCGGACAAAAAAATTGTATACATTGCGTAACCATTATGTTAAAATGTGAGAGGCGCATAAGAAAAACAAACAGCGCCGGCAAAAGAGGAGAGTTTATCAATGCGAAAAAACGGTTGGACATGTTTCCTGCTGATTCTTGCGGGAATCGTGATCGGTGGTTTTATCGGCAGCCTGTTCCCCGCGACGTGGCTGAATTACGGACAATCCTTCGGCCTGACGTCGCCGCTCGTATTGGATCTCGGCATCCTGAGCATCACGTTCGGCCTTACCATCCATATAACAATCGCGAGCATTTTCGGCATTGCCCTCGCGATCCTGATCTATCGGTTGATCTGACATGATCCCTGCCGCAGCCCGGAGAGAAACGCTGTCGGAAAGAGGTTGCATGAAATCGACCAAGTGTGAGAACAATGAGTATTACAGAATGCAGAATCTTCCATATGAGAAGTTCGTCGCCTACGGAAGCCGTTCGCTGACCGACTCCGAGCTTCTCGCGATCCTGCTGCGGACGGGTACGCACGGTGTGAACGCCCGCGAGCTCGGGGAGAAGGTTCTGGCCGAATCCGCGCGCTACGGCAACGGCCTGCTGGGACTGTACCACATCCCGCTGCAGGAACTGCGCGGAATCGAGGGAATCGGGGAAGTCAAGGCGATTCAGCTCAAGACGGTTGCGGAGCTGAGCACGCGCATGGCACAGGCCAAGGCGAAGAACAGCCTGTCCTTCAGCCGTCCCGCGTCCGTAGCCGACTATTATATGGAGCGGTTCCGCCATGAGACTGTGGAGTATATCATGCTTCTGCTTCTCGATTCCGGTCTGCATTTGATAGAAGAGCACATGCTGTCGCAGGGGACTGTCAACGCGTCCCTGATATCGCCCAGAGATGTGTTTATTCATGCTGTGCAGGCTCGTGCCGCGGGCATGATGCTGCTGCACAATCATCCGGGTGGCGATCCGTCGCCGAGCGGCAACGATATCCGCATCACGGAACGTATCGTACAGCTAGGGCAGCTTGCGGACATTCCGCTTTTCGATCATATCGTCATCGGAGACAACAGCTACTTCAGCTTTAAAGAGCGCGGGCTTATGACTTAGAGCCGCGCGTAACGGTGTATTTTAAGAAAGAGAGGAAAGGCGTTTTGGCTAACAACGCATTTGGAATTGATCTGGGCACGAGCAATATCAAGATCTATAACCGTTCTGACGACGACGTATTCGTGGAGAAGAATATGATCGCCATCGAGAACAAAAAGAATCTGTTCGCTTACGGCGACTCCGCGTTTGAGATGTACGAGAAGGCGCCGGCCAATATCCATATTTCCTATCCGCTCAGCAACGGTGTCATTGCGGATATCCAGAATATGGAAATGCTCGTCAAATATTTTCTGAGCGATCTGATGAAGAACAATCTGCGGCCAGCGGATTATTACATCGCCGTTCCATGGGATGTGACGGAGGTGGAGAAGCGCGCTTTCAAGGATCTGATCAAGGAGGCGAATGTCAAGGCGAGACGTGTCATGGTCGTGGACAAGGCGGTGGCGGACGGCCTCGGCCTCGGCATCGACGTCAAGAATTCACAGGGCGTTCTGGTCGTCAACGTCGGCTTCGACACGACGGAGATCTCGATTCTGTCTCTGGGCGGGATCGTGCTGAGCCGTCTGATCAAAGTCGGCGGACGCAAATTCGACGACGCGATCAAAAATGCCATACGGCGCGAATTCAGCCTGATCATCGGCGGCAAGACGGCGGAGATCGTCAAGATGTCCCTGCAGGATCTGGAAGACCAGCGCGCCGGCGCTCTGGTATACGGCAGAGATATCGTGACCGGGCTCCCCGTGGAGCGGGAAATTCCGACGAAGCTGATCGACGAATGCCTGGTGGAGCATTTCAACACGATCATCGACAATATCAAGGTCATTCTGGAACGCACGCCTCCGGAGCTGGCGGCGGACATTTACCGCCACGGCATCTATCTGACCGGCGGCGCTTCCCAGGTGAGCAAGCTGGCCCACCTGATGAGCAACGGCACGGGGCTCAAGGTCAATGTCTCCGAGAATCCCATAACCAGCGTAGCTCTCGGGCTTGCCAAGATCATCAACGACGACAATTATAAAACGGTGGCGTATGCGATAGAAGGAATGAGTAAATGAGTCCAATCGTAAAAAGAAAAGGAGAAAAATTTACTTTGCCGGGTAAATATCTCCTTTTTATTTTAACAATCCTGTGTACCGGCATGGTGCTGCTCACATTCAACACGACCGTGTTCAGCGGTCCGTTAAGCGCCGTCGCAGGGTATACCGTGGTGCCGTTTGAGAAGGGCATCAGCGCCGTCGGAAGCTGGCTGTCCGGCCGCTCCGAGGAGCTTGCTCAGATCAGGGAGCTGCTCGCCGAGAACGAGAGCCTGAGGAAGCAGGTGGATGAGCTGACAATCGAGAATACGGGACTGCAGCAGGATCGCTATGAGCTGACCAATCTGCGGGAACTGTACAATCTCGACACCCAGTACGATGAGTACGAGAAGACCGGAGCCCGCATCATCGCCAAGGACACCGGCAACTGGTTTCACTCCTTCGTCATAGACAAGGGCGTGAAGGACGGCATCGCAGTCGATATGAACGTGATGGCGGGCAGCGGCCTGGTCGGCCGCGTGGTAGACGTCGGCCCGAACTGGGCGAAAGTCAAGTCCATCATCGCGGACGACTCCAATGTGAGCGCCATGGTTCTGTCAAGTTCCGACAATATGATCGTCTCCGGCAATCTCAAGCTGTACGCGTCAGGTGTCATCGAGTTCGAGCAGCTTGTGGACAGCGACAACGTGGTTGTGGAGGGGGACAAGATCGTCACCTCCAACATCAGTGACAAATATCTGCCGGGCATTCTGGTCGGCTACATAAGTTCGATCAATCAGGACGCCAACAATCTGACGAAGTCCGGCTATATCACCCCGGCGGTCGATTTTGAACATCTCGAGGAAGTGCTTGTCGTCATGCAGCGCAAGCAGACGGTAGAAGAGTAGAGGTCGCTATGAAACGCTTTGTTGTCACCACAGTTTTAATATTGGTATGCTTCCTGCTGCAGGGCACTGTATTTCACGCGCTTTCCTTCGGCGGCATCGTGCCGAATCTGCTCATTGTGCTGACGGCTTCCTTCGGCTTTATGCGCGGTGAGAAGACGGGGCTTTTGATCGGCTTCTTCTGCGGTCTTCTGGTAGACGTATTTTTCGGCAATTCCATCGGTTTTTATTCGCTTCTGTACATGTACATCGGATATATGAACGGCAAATTCAGCGCCGTCTTTTATCCGGAGGATATCAAGCTGCCCATTGCGCTCATACTCGGAAGCGATCTCTTCTACGGGCTGGTGTGCTATGTGATTCTTTTCCTGCTGCGGAGCAGGTTTGATTTTGAGTATTATTTTATCCATATTATCCTGCCCGAGATCGTGTACACGATTGTTGTGACGATATTCTTATATCCGCTCATCCTGTGGATCAACGCCAAGTTGGAGCGTGGGGAACTGAGAGGTGGGAAGAAATTTGTCTGACCATATCTGGGAACGGCTTAAAGAAAACTTCATGAACATAATCACCTCCCGGCTGCTTGTCCTGATTCTCGTGCTGTTCGGCATGGGCGGCTATCTGATCTACACGATCTTTCAGCTGCAGATCGTACACGGCGAAGAGTATTACAATAATTTTCAGTTGAGCATCACGAAGGAGCGCACGATTCTTCCCACCAGGGGGAACATTCTCGACCGCAACGGCAAGCTGCTCGCCTTCAATGAGCTGGCCTATTCCGTCACGATCGAGGACGTCTATGAATCCGGCAGAGAGCGCAACGAGAAACTCAACGCCACGATCTTAAAGCTGATTGACATGATAGAGTCCAACGGCGATCAGATCATCAGCGATTTCCACATCGTGCTGGACGGGAATGGCAATTACCGGTTCAATGTGGAGGGCACACAGCTTCTGCGCTTCCTGGCGGATGTCTACGGGCACCCGCTGATCGACGATCTGGAGGAGAACGAGAAGAACGCCTCCGCCGCCGATGTCATTGAATATCTGTGCGGCACATCGCCCACCTCGCATTACGGCATCGGAGATTACAGGGATCCTGACGACAAGGAGTCTTTCACGCCGGGCTATGGTTACAGCAGGGAGGATGTGCTGAAACTCGTCACCGTACGCTATGCCATGAGCGCCAACAGCTATCAGAAGTACATCGCCACGCCGGTCGCCACCAACGTCTCCGAAAAGACGGTCGCCGTTGTGATGGAAAACGCGGATGTCTTGGACGGTGTGGCGATTTCCGAGGGTACGATACGCAAGTACAATGACAGCGTCTATTTCTCACAGATTCTCGGCTATACCGGCAAGGTCGACCAGGAGGGCTTAAAGGAGCTGCAGGCGATCGACTCATCATACGATCTGAACGATACCGTGGGCAAATCGGGCATCGAGGCATCCATGGAGACCGTGCTGCAGGGGAAAAAGGGCTCGGAGACGGTCTATGTGGACAATCTGGGCAAGGTAATTGAGACGAGCGACCGCGTGGAATCCGTCGCCGGAAACGATATTTATCTGACGGTGGACGCCGATCTGCAGAGAATCTGCTATCATATACTGGAATCCAAACTCGCAGGCATTCTCCTCGACAAGATCGACAATATCAGGGAGTTCAAGGTTCCGGAGGGCGGTGCGGGCGGCAACATCCGCATTCCGATCTATGATGTATATTTTGCGTGCATCAACAACAATATCATCGATACCGCGCACTTTCAGTCGGAGTACGCCGGCGAGACCGAGCAGGCCGTATATGGGACATATCTGGACAAGAAAGCCCGCGTGAGCGCGACGCTTACCCAGGAGCTTCTGGAAACCTGCACGCCCTATCAGAGCCTGACCGCGGAATACAAAAATTACGAGAGCTATATCGTGTCCATGCTCTATGATCTGAATATCCTGATGCGCTCCGAGATCGACCGGAACGACGATACCTACGTCGCATGGACCAAAGACGAGGTTATCAGCCTGAATGAATACTTAAATTACGCCATCGCGATGAACTGGGTCAACGTCTCCGCCCTCGAGATCGACTCCCGGTACTCGGACTCCGTGGAAATCTACGAAAAGCTCGTGGACTACATCATTGCGCATCTGGAGCAGGACACCGGCTTTGACAAGCGGATGTACCGATATATGATCAACAACGACGAGATCACGGGGCGGCAGATCTGTCAGCTTCTCCTGGAACAGAATGCCGTGGAGCTCCCGGAGAACGAGCTGCGGCAGTTTCAGTCCGGCGGCGAGACGCCGTATGCCTTTATGAAGAACCGCATACAGAATCTGGATATCACGCCGGCGCAGCTCGCGCTGGATCCGCATTCCGGCTCCATCGTCGTCACGGATATCCGCACGGGGGACGTCCTGGCGCTGGTGTCTTACCCGAGCTATGACAACAACAAGATGGCCAACGGCGTAAACGCCAGATACTTCGCCAGCCTGCAGAGCGACCTGTCGAGCCCGCTTCTCAACTATGCGACGCAGCAGCGGACTGCGCCGGGTTCCACCTACAAGATTGTGTCGGCCACAGCCGGATTGACCAACGGAGTCATTACAACGACGGACACGATCACCTGTACAGGGCTGTTTGACAAGATTGTGCCGTCGCCCCGATGCTGGATTTCGCCCGGCGCCCACGGCGCGCTCAACGTGACAGGCGGCCTGCAGCACTCCTGCAACTGGTTTTTCTACGAGGTCGGCTACCGGCTGGGGATCAGCGGAGACACCTACAGCGACAGCCGGGCGCTCGATAAGCTTGCCCAGGCCGCGGACCTCTACGGCCTCACCGAGACCTCCGGCGTCGAGATCGAGGAGTACGCCCCCGAGGTGTCCGACACGGACGGCGTCCGCTCGGCGATCGGCCACGGTACAAATAACTACACGACTGTCGGACTTGCGCGATATGTTACAACTGTCGCAAACGGCGGAACATGTTATAATTTAACATTAGTAGACAGAATCACGGATCACAGCGGCGAGCTGGTCGAGGACAACCACGCCGAGGTGCGCAACACGATCGATATGGACGCCTCCTACTGGGCCGCGATTCACTCTGGAATGCGCAAGGTTGTGGAGAGCAAGGCGTACTACGCCGACCTCGATGTGAACGTGGCCGGCAAGACCGGAACCGCGCAGGAGGACCGCACCCGCGCCAATCACGCGCTCTTTATCAGCTACGCGCCCTACGAGGATCCGGAGATCTCCGTCACCGTCCGCGTGGCCAACGGCTATACTTCGGATTACAGCGCGCAGATCGCCAGGAACGTGTACGAGTACTATTACGGACTCAAGGATGAGAGCGAGATCGTCACCGGCACCGCGGGCAGTCTGCAGGGCGGTACGATCAACGCGGACTAGACATCAGATAAGAATATGGGAGGAGCACTATGAAAAACCCGGTTATCGTCAAAAGTTTTCAAAACGGACTGGCCATCTACCTGGACAATGAGATTCCCTTTTCCAAACTCGTCGAGGAGATCGCCTTCAAGTTCAGGGAGTCGGCGCATTTCTTCAAGGACGCCAGCATGGTCGTCTCCTTTGAAGGGCGAGAGCTGTCTGACATAGAGGAACGCCAGCTCGTCAACACCATCAGCGCGAATTCACAGCTGAACATCGTCTGTATCATGGGGAAGAACGAGGAGACGAACAAAAACTACGTGAAGGCGCTGCAGAAGCTGTCCTACCACCAGCAGGCGATGGAGAATGCAGGGCAGTTCTACAAGGGCACGCTGAAGGACGGCCAGACGCTGGAGACGGAGAACAGCGTGATCGTGCTGGGGGACGTCTATCCCGGCGCGAGCATCGTTTCCAACAAGGATATCGTCGTACTCGGCGGGCTGTACGGACAGGCCTACGCCGGCGGGAACGGCGAGGACGGCCACTTTGTCGTCGCGCTTGAAATGTCGCCGGAGAAACTGAAAATCGGTGATTTCAAATATAAGACGTCAGAGAAACAGAGCAGATGGCCGATCAAGCCGAAGGTACAGCCGAAGATCGCCTATGTGAGAGACCAAAGAGTCCTGATGGAGCCAATCACAAAAGAATTACTGAACGATCTGCCGGTATGACGAGTACATAATCTGACAGACATCGGCGCGCGGCGGCGGTTCAGGGGACGATAATACATCATATTCAGGAGGAAACGAAAATATGAGTGAAGTCATTGTCGTCACATCAGGGAAAGGCGGAGTAGGCAAGACCACTACTACCGCAAACGTCGGTACAGGTCTGGCGGCCATGGGCAAAAAGGTGATCCTGATCGACACCGATATCGGGCTCAGGAATCTCGACGTCGTGATGGGTCTGGAAAACAGGATCGTCTACAATCTTGTGGACGTCGTGGAGGGCAGCTGCCGCATCAAGCAGGCAATCATCCGGGACAAGCGCTATCCGACACTGTTTCTGCTCCCCTCCGCCCAGACAAGAGACAAGAGTGCGGTGACGCCGCCGCAGATGGTCAGGATGATCAGTCATCTCAAAGACCAGTTTGACTATATTCTGCTCGATTGTCCGGCGGGAATCGAGCAGGGCTTCCAGAACGCCATCGCCGGCGCGGACCGCGCGCTCGTCGTCACCACGCCGGAGGTGTCTGCGATCCGGGACGCAGACCGGATCATAGGTCTTCTGGAAGCGCACGAGATCCACAAGATCGACCTTATTATCAACAGAATCCGCGGAGATATGATCAAGCGCGGCGACATGATGTCCTCCGAGGACGTCGTAGATATCCTTTCTCTGCCGTTAATCGGCCTTGTGCCGGACGACGAGAACGTGGTGATCGCCACCAATCAGGGGGAACCCCTCGTGGGGACGGGCACGCTGGCGGGCAGAGCCTACCAGAATATCTGCAACAGGGTCCTGGGCAGGGAAGTGCCTTTTCTCGATCTGGAGAAGGGCGTCTCGTTCTGGGCGAAGGTGTCCGGAATCTTTCACAGAGGTTAGGAGGGGATCATGGTGTTTAAAAATCTGTTAAGGCGTAAAAGTTCCAGAGAGATCGCAAAGGACCGGCTGAAAATCCTGCTGATTTCCGACCGCGTCAACTGTTCTCCGGAAATGATGGAAATGATCAAAAACGATATCGCCAAGGTCATATCCAAATACATGAAAATTGACACGAAGAGCATGGAGATACAGATTACCAAGACGGGAAGCAAGGGAAGAAGTCTGAAAAATCCGACCCTCTATGCCAATATACCGATACTTGATCTGATGAATCACGAGATACCCTGAGAGAAGAAAGGAGGCGCCCCGTGGCGAGACGCTATCGCTTAAAAGATTATGATTTCAAACTCATCGCGCTTGTCGTCGCGCTCACGTGGATCGGCATTTTCGCCATCGGCAGCGCCAAGGAATCAGTGCAGTCGAGACAGATCGCAGGATTTGTCTTCGGCGCTTTTCTGATGTTAGTCATCTCGCTGTTCGACTATTCGGTCATCCTGCGCTTTTACTGGATCATATATGTGGTCAACCTTGTCCTGCTCGCCCTTGTCTGGTACATGGGCGAAGAGGCGGGCGGCGCGCAGCGGTGGCTGAACCTCTTCGGCATCCAGTTTCAGCCGTCGGAGCTGGCCAAGATCCTGCTGCTTTTGTTCTTCGCCCAGCTCATCATGCGGCATCAGGAGGAAATGCATACGCTGTGGTTCAACGGCTTCTGCGCTCTGCTTGTCCTTCCTGCAATCTATCTGATCTTCAACCAGCCGGACCTGTCTACCACCATCGTGGTCGCCATTCTGTTCTGCGTGATCCTCTTTGTGGGCGGCACCAGCTGGAAATATGTCGTCATGGCGCTGGCTGCGGCGGTTCCGACCTTCATCATTCTGTTTATGATGATTCTGGAACCGGACCAGCAGATCATCAATGAATTTCAGCAGCGCCGCATTCTCGCCTGGCTGTATCCGGAAGAGTACGCCACGACGGAGGCTTACCAGCAGCTGAATTCCATCACCGCCATAGGCTCCGGTATGCTGTACGGCAAGGGCTACAACAATAACGAATCCATCTCCGTCAAAAACGGCAATTTTATCTCCGAGCCACAGACAGACTTTATTTATGCGGTTATCGGAGAGGAATTCGGCTTTGTCGGCAGCTGCGCCGTAATTGTCTTATTGATTTTCATCGCGTTTGAATGTATTATGGTAGCTAGGAGGGCAAAAGATCTGGCCGGCACAATTATCGCCGCGGGGGTAGCGGCGCTGATCGGTTTTCAGGGGCTTTTGAACATTGCCGTAGCCACGGGCGCAAGCCCCAACACGGGAATTCCTCTGCCGTTTGTCAGTTACGGGCTGACATCTCTCGTCAGTCTGTATATCGGGGTCGGTTTCGTACTCAACGTACGGTTACAGTGCAAAAAATGATGTCAGCAGGGAAGAGAAGGGGTATATAATATGAACATTGCATTGATCGCGCACGATGCCAAGAAGAAGCTGATGCAGAACTTCTGCATTGCCTATCGCGGTATTTTAAGCAAAAACGAGCTGTTCGCCACCGGGACGACGGGCCGTCTGATCGAGGAAGTGACCAATTTGTCCGTTCACAAATATCTCGCGGGGCATCTGGGCGGCGCGCAGCAGATCGGCGCACAGATAGAGCACAACCAGATTGACCTTGTCATCTTTCTGCGCGATCCTTTATATCCGAAATCGCATGAGCCGGACGTCAACAACGTCGTGATGCTGTGCGACCGGCACAACATTCCGCTTGCCACCAATCTGGCCAGCGCGGAGCTGTTGATCAAATCACTTGACAGAGGGGATCTTGAGTGGCGTGAAATGTACAAGTAAGCGTTTTCGGCGAAAATTCGCCGCCTTGTCTCTCTCGGTCACAGCCTTCCTGACAGGCTGCGGCGGCGCGGAATACGACATGGCGTATGAACTGAACAGCAATGTGAGCGGCTATCGGCTCTTAGATATAACCAACACGGAGACGCTGGAGCCCTTTGCGGCGGATCTGTGCGTCGCGGACTCTGATGTCAGGAATGCCGGCGTGGACTTTCCCGAGGTCGGTGCCGCGGCTCTGTTCGATCTGAAGAGTCTCGACACGCTCTATGCCAAAAACGTCAACGTGCAGGTCAATCCGGCGAGTCTCACCAAGGTTATGACCGCGCTGGTGGCGATCAAATACGGTTCACCCGACCAGATGCTGACGGCCAGCGAGAACGTGCATATCACCGAGCCGGGCGCACAGCTGTGCGGCCTGAAGACAGGCGACCGGATGACGCTGGATCAGGCGCTGCACATTCTTCTCATCTATTCCGCCAATGATGTGGCCGTCATGATCGCGGAGGGCATATCCGGCTCCGTGGAGGAATTTGTCGATCTCATGAATGAGGAGGCTGCCGAACTCGGCGCGACGAACTGCCATTTTGTCAATCCCAACGGTCTGACGGATGAGAACCACTATGTGACGACCTACGATCTGTACCTGATTTTCCAGGAAGCGCTCAAGTATGAGCTGTTCCAGCAGATCATACAAATGACCTCCTACAACACCGTGTATACGGACAAAAACGGCGCGGAAGTAAGCTTCGAGACGCAGACGACCAATCTGTTCCTGAATGGCACACAGGATCCGCCCTCGGGCGTCACGGTGATCGGCGGCAAGACCGGCACGACCAGCGCGGCGGGACATTGCCTCATGCTGTACGCCAAGGGCAGCGACGGAACGCCCTATATATCCATCATCATGAAGGATGCCTCCAAGGATGAACTGTACACGGATATGCGCAGACTGTTAGAATCCGTCAATTAAAGTTTTTATAGTTGTTTTTTTGGTGTGATTCCCTTATAATATGGATAGACGGTCATATTATAAGCTAACATAATATTATACTTTAGGAGGGTTTCGCCAATGGTTGAACTGATCGTGGGCAATAAGGGAAAAGGAAAGACCAAGCACCTGCTGGACAAGGTGAATGCGGTAGTGAAGGACGCGCAGGGCAACGTCGTATATCTGGATAAGAGCACCAAGCATATGTTCGAGTTGAACAACAAGATCCGATTGATCGACGTGTCCGATTATCTGATAACAAACAGGGATGAGTTCATCGGCTTTATCTGCGGCATCATCTCCCAGGATCATGACCTGCAGCATATGTACTTTGACAGTTTCCTGAAAATCGCCTGCGTAAATGAAGACGAGATCGGCGTAGCGATAGAGAAGCTGGAGACGATCAGCGCCAAGTTCCATGTAGATTTCGTCCTGAGTATCTCAGTGGACGAGAACGCTCTGCCTGAGAACCTGAGATCCAAGGTAATCGTTTCCCTGTAATACATACATGACACTGATACACATGTAATTCCATAAAACCTCGGTGCTGCCGGGGTTTTTGACATGTAAAAAAGGAGCACCCGCCTTGGCGAATAAAGGGAATAAAGTCACTCCATATGTTCATCCGCCGAACCTGAATATCGGTATCTTGATTTTTGCGGCGATTTTTATCTATGTGATCGTCTGCGTGGTCATGTATTTCAGAACCGATCACATCGTCGGCTACAATGTCATGGAAGGTTCTCTGACTTCCAACAGTATCTTCAAGGGCATCGCGCTCCGCACCGAGGAGGTCGTGACCGCCACCGACGCGGGATATGTCAACTATTTTGCCAGAGAGGGCGAGCGGGTGGCGAAAGGCGATCTCGTCTACACCGTGGACGAGACGGGAAAGCTGTCCGACTATATGCACACCAGCGAAAGCGGGGAGAATTCCCTGTCGGACGCCGATCTGACAGAACTGAAAACGGAGATCGCGGCCTTTACCAACCGTTTTGACCGCACACAGTTCTCTGATGTATACAACTTCAAATATAGTGTGGAAGGCACGGCGTTAAAGCTTTCCAACTACAATATTCTGGAAAACGCGGACGCGCTCAACGAGGCCGGCGGGAGCAGCTTCGTCAATTACCGCTATGCGCCGAGAAGCGGCATCGTCATATATTCGATCGACGGATATGAGAATCTGACGCTGGAAGACATGACCGCGGAGCTTTTCGAGCAGAAGGATTACGAGAAACAGCATCTCGTCAACAACGAGCTGGTCGCGAGCGGGGATCAGATCTATAAGCTGTCCACAAGCGAGGACTGGTCCGTCGTCATTCAGGTCGACGAGGACCTGGCCGAGCAGCTTCTCGAGAAGGAGTATGTGGAGGTGCGCTTCCTGAAAAATCAGTACACCTCATGGGGACAGGTCGCTTCCTACACCAACGAAGCGGGCGACACCTTCGTCTCCCTGACCTTCACCAACTCCATGATCACCTTCTGCACGGACCGCTTTATCGATATCGAGCTCCTTCTGGAGGACGAGAAAGGGCTGAAGATTCCCAATTCCGCCATGGTGACGAAGGAATTCTTCATCGTGCCGAAGGAGTATGTGACCAAGGGCGGCAACAGCGGCAGCGACGGTGTTCTCCTGGAGACTTACGACGAGGAGGGCAACGTGGTCAGCCAGTTCGTCCCGACGACGATCTATGACGCGACGGAGACGGAATACTATCTGGACGACTCGGTTCTGCGCGCGGGCAACAATATCCTGAAGCCCGAGAGCAGAGACCAGAAATATACGGTCAGCAAGACCGGTTCCCTGACGGGCGTCTACAACATCAATAAGGGATACGCCGATTTCAAGCAGGTGACCGTTCTGTATGCCAACGACGAGTACTCGATCGTGAAGTCCAACACGGTCTATGGTCTGAACGTCTATGACCATATCGTGCTGGACGCGTCCACAGTGGACGATAACCAGTTTATATACGAGAGGTAAACCCGATGATACAGGAGAATCTGAACACAGTGGAGTCCAAAATAGCCGAGGCGTGCCGGCGAAGCGGCAGATCGCGCGACGATGTCAGGCTGATCGCCGTCAGCAAGACCAAACCGATCTCCATGCTGCAGGAGGCATATGACCTGGGCTGCCGCGATTTCGGCGAGAACAAGGTGCAGGAGCTGGTAGAAAAATACGAACAGCTCCCGAAGGACATCCGCTGGCACATGATCGGCCACCTGCAGCGCAACAAGGTCAAGTACATTGTGGACAAGGTAGCCATGATCCACAGCGTCGATTCCCTGCGTCTCGCCGAGGAGATCAGCAAGGAAGCCCTCAAGAAAAATGTCACCGTCCCGATTCTTGTGGAGGTCAATGTCGCCGGCGAGGAGAGCAAATTCGGCGTCTCGCCCTCCGAGACTGCCGCTCTGGTGGAAGAGATCGCCAAGCTGCCCAATATCATCGTCAAGGGGCTGATGACGATAGCGCCGTACACAGATCATCCCGAGGAAAACAGGCTGTATTTCGCAAATTTAAAGCAAATATATGTTGACATAATACAAAAAAACATTGATAATATTTGTATGGGAGAGCTTTCCATGGGCATGACCGGGGATTACGGGATTGCCGTGGAGGAAGGCGCGACGTACATACGCGTCGGAACCGGTATTTTCGGCGAGAGACAATATACGGCCATATAAATATACATAAGCGATCTGTAATGAAAGCAATGGAATTGACGGAGGGTTTATAAGGCAATGAGTGTGATGGACAAGTTTTTGAACGCCATGAAGCTGAACGACGAGGAAGACGAATACTACGACGACGATTTCTACGATGACGAACCGGAGCAGAACGGCAGACGGTCCGCGGGAAATACCCGGGAGCCCGCCGCCGCGGAAGAGCCGGTCAAAAAACAGCCGCCCAAGGTGACGCCCATGCGCCAGATGAAGAAGATGCCGGGTACGGGCATGGAAGTATGTGTGATCAAGCCTACGACCCTGGAAGATGAGCGGGAAATCACGGAGACGCTTCTCGCCAACAGAGCGGTCGTATTAAATCTGGAGGGTGTGGATCTTGCCATCGCGAGACGAATTCTCGATTTCACCTCCGGCTCCTGCTTCGCAATGTCCGGCAATTTACAGCAGATATCGCAGTTCATCTTTATTGTCACGCCTGCGAGCGTTGATATTTCAGGTGATTTTCAGGAATTCTTATCCGGCTCGTTCGATGTGCCGATCAACAACGGACTCATGAAGTAAACAAGACATGACGACTTCCTGGCAGTTCTGTCAGGAAGTTTTCGTATGTCCGGATACAAATAATTTGCCTACGGAGGAAATACATGGCTGAGAGAATGACAATCAATTATGAGAAAAAGCCCTGCTACGATATTGTCTTCACGGACAGCTTTGATCTGCTTGCCGACGAGCTGCAGGCGCTTGCCATAGAGAACAGGAGAGTGGCCGTCATCGCGGATTCCAACACCGCAAGGCTGTTCGGTGACACGGTGATGCAGCTTCTTCAGGAACGATGCAGACAGATGCTTCTGCACGTCTTCCCGGCGGGAGAAGAGCACAAGACGCTGGACACCGTGAAGGACATCTACCGGGCGTTAATCGAGGCGGGCTTTGACCGCAGGGACCTGCTGCTTGCGCTCGGCGGCGGCGTTGTGGGCGACATCACAGGCTACGCGGCGGCCACCTATCTGCGCGGCGTTGATTTCGTCCAGATTCCCACCACGCTGATCGCGCAGTCGGACAGCAGCATCGGCGGCAAGACGGGGGTGGATTTCGACGGCTACAAGAACATGGTGGGCGCCTTCTATATGCCAAAGCTGGTGTATATGAACGTCTCCACGCTACAGGAGCTGGACGACAGACAGTTCTACGCCGGTTTTGCGGAAGTCATGAAACACGGCCTGATCAAAGACGGCATGTTTTATGAGTGGCTTCTGGAGCATATGTATGAAATCCACGACAGAGATCCCGAAACGCTGACGGAGATGGTGATGCGAAGCTGCACGGTCAAGAAGCTGGTCGTTGAGAAGGATCCGAAGGAGCAGGGCGACCGCGCGCTTTTGAACTTCGGACACACAATCGGCCACGCCGTCGAAAAGTACAGAAATTTTGAGATGCTGCACGGCGAGTGCATCGCGCTGGGGATGGTGGCGGCTTCCTACCTGTCGTGGAAGCGAAACTGGCTGTCCAAGGACGAGTACTATGAGGTGCGGGACATGTTCGTACCTTTCAATCTGCCCATCAGTATCGACTCCATCGAACCGGAGGAAATTCTGCGGCTGACGAAATCCGACAAGAAGATGGAGAGCGGCCATGTCAAGTTTGTCCTGCTCAAGAAAGTCGGCAAGGCCGTGATCGACAAAACCGTAACGGACGAAGAGATCCTGGACGCGATCCGGGAAATTTATTTCAGCGACGAGGACGCAAGGGCATGAATTGGAAGAAAAAACTATGGATCATACTGGACCTTCTGGGCATCTGTGCGCTGGTGGCCCTGGATCAGTTCACGAAATATCTCGCGGTCATCCACCTGAAGGACAAGCCGGCCTACATCATCATCAACGGCGTTCTGGAGCTCAATTATCTGGAAAATAAGGGCGCGGCCTTCGGCATGCTGCAGAATCAGAAGGCGTTTTTTATCTTTGTGGCGGTCGTGATCTTAAGCGTGATCGGCTACGTGCTCTTAAAGACGCCGGACGGCAGAAAATACAGGATACTGCATGTTCTGTTAAGCCTGATCGCCGCAGGTGCCATCGGCAACATGATCGACCGCATCCGCCTCGACTATGTGGTGGATTTCATCTACTTCGTGCTGATCAAC
This sequence comes from uncultured Lachnospiraceae bacterium, assembly GCA_947586255.1. Lineage (GTDB taxonomy): Bacteria > Bacillota > Clostridia > Lachnospirales > Lachnospiraceae > UBA3282. Next base: position 29,531 of record CANPXP010000012.1, read on the forward strand.
TTCCCGATCTTCAACGTGGCGGATATGTATGTCACGGTTTCCACAGTGCTTCTGGTGATTCTGCTCCTGTTCGTCTACAGGGAAGACGACCTGAATTTTATCAGCTTCAAGCAGAAAAAATACAGGGAACTCAAGTAGGGCGCGTTATGGAACAGTTTACCTATCAGATCGGGCCGGGAGAGGACGAAGAGCGCCTGGACAAATGGATCAGCGCCGCGCTGCCCGAGCTGTCCCGCTCCTATATCCAAAAGTGCATCAAATCCGACAGCGTGCTCGTCAACGGCAGCCCGCAGAAAGCCGGCTACCGGCTGCGTGTGGACGATGAGATCGTATTTTCCATTCCCGAAGCCGCGGAGCCTTCCATAGAGCCGGAGGCGATTCCGCTGGATATTCTGTATGAGGACGCGGACCTTCTCGTTGTGAACAAACCGAAGGGCATGGTCGTACACCCGGCCCCCGGCCACTACAGCGGGACGTTAGTCAACGCGGTCCTGTACCACTGCAGAGGGCAGCTGTCGGGCATCAACGGCGTGCTGCGCCCCGGCATCGTCCACCGCATCGACAGAGACACCACCGGTTCTCTGATCGTCTGCAAAAATGACCGCGCCCACAACGCCGTCGCCGCGCAGCTGAAGGAACACAGCATCACGCGCAGATACCGGGCGATCGTGCACGGTGTGATACAGACGGAGAACGGCGTCGTGGACACGTCCATCGGCAGGGATCCGAGGGACCGCAAGCGTATGGCGGCCGGCGTAGCCCACGGCAAGCCCGCCGTCACGCACTACACGGTGCTGGAGCGTTTCCGCGAGTACACCTATATCGAGTGCCGCCTGGAGACCGGACGCACCCATCAGATCCGTGTGCACATGGCGAGCATCGGCCATCCCGTGCTGGGAGATGAGGTATATTCTCACCGCAATACGCCCTATCGGCTGGAAGGGCAGACGCTTCACGCGATGGTGATCGGCTTCGTCCATCCGACGACGAACGCTTACATGGAGGTGACGGCGCCGCTGCCGGATTACTTCGAGAAGCTGCTTCGGATACTGCCGCGCTGATCGTCCTTCTTGGCGATTTTTGATTTTTTGCGCCACAGAGAAAGTTTTTTCGCGTTAGTGTTGTAAATTGTGCGTTTTTGTGCTATTATCGTTTGTGGATTATTTTGACCGGAAGTATGTATGGCTCAAGGGTGAGCGTAAGACACGGACTCACCGTGTCTTTTTTATAGTCGGACAGCGAAAACGCAGCCCTAAGCGCCTGTCGACGGATACAGCGGTGAGAGCGGAGTGAACCATGAAATATTGTGCCCTGACATCGACGGAAGAGAATACGGAGACCCTGCAGGCGGAATACAGAGCCGCGCAGGAGATCGGCAAGCTTCGCCTGGGGACGGAGCGCCTTTATTTTCGTTCTGCCCGCCGCGTATTCTACATACCATATACTGAGATTTACCGTTATTTTCGCCGGGTCATGCTCGTCCCCGCGAAACTGTGCTGCGGCAAAGGCGACCTGGCGGTGGAACATCTGGTCATCTGCGACGCTGAAAAGGAACTGGCACAGATTGAGTTGCCCGGCTCCCATGCCGCCAAAGTGGTGATGGAGCGGCTGCCTGGCCTCGCGCCGGCTGCCCTGGTCGGGACGCCGCCGCAGGAAAAGGGCAGCACAGGAGAGGAGCGGGACAATGACGGTTGATGAGACGCTTGCAAAGCTCCTGAAATCATATAGGCGCTACTACAATATCGATGCCGAGAGCGCACCGGAACCCTTTGCGGCGATGGCTGTCTTTCACACCCACGACGAACAGTTCTTCCTCGTGAAGGCCGCCACGTTAGCGGAGGCGGAGGCCAACGAGTATGTGTTTTTCGCCACGGCCGCGCATATTGGGCTGGATGACATGCGGAAGCTGGACGAGGCGGCCTGGGCCGAGGGGATGTCCAGAGTCGTTCCGCACGCCAATCACCGCAGCACCGATATCGTGCTGATTGTGCTGGCGGAGCAGATCGACGCCGACGCGGCCGACTATCTGAAAAAGTGCAGACGCTACAAGAGCTACCGGCACACCCTGCAGGGCTGGAGCCATTATTCCACGGTTGCCATGGAGACTTCTACAGGCAGTTTTTTCTGTAACAGACGGGGGAAAAATCTGAAGAAGCTCTTTCGCAATATATGAAAAAGTAAAGAGAGAGGTGTTAAACTATGACTGCGATTCTGATTATCGTAGCTGCGATTGTTCTGCTCGTCCTGGGCTATGTCTTCTACGGCTCATGGCTTGCAAAACAGTGGGGCATTGACCCCGGCAGAAAGACGCCTGCCATTGAACTGGAGGACGGTGTTGACTACGTTGCCGCGAAACCGGCGGTACTGATGGGTCACCATTTCTCTTCCATCGCGGGCGCGGGTCCTATCAACGGACCGATTCAGGCCTCCGTTTTCGGATGGCTTCCCGTATTTTTGTGGTGCGTCATCGGAGGTATCTTCTTCGGTGGACTGCAGGACTTCGGTTCCCTGTTCGCATCCATCCGCCACGGCGGCAAATCCGTGGGTGAAATCATCAAAGACTCCATGGGAGACAGGGCGAAAAAGCTCTTCATCATCTTTGCCCTGCTGGTGCTGATCCTGGTTATCGCTTCCTTCGTGAACGTGGTAGCCGGAACCTTCGCCTCCACCAATCCGTTCGGCTTCACAAGCGGCCCTACCGGAAACGAGACGACGGCAATCATCTCCCTGATGTTTATCGTGCTGGCGATTATCTATGGTCTGGTAACTAACCGTCTGGGTGTCAAGACCCTGCCTGCCAGCATCGGCGGTATCGTCTGCATTATCCTGATGATCGTTCTGGGCCTGAACTTCGGCTTCGCTATGAGCCGCACGGCCTGGATCATCACGATCGGCGCGTACATCACGATCGCTTCACTGGTTCCCGTGTGGATCCTGCTGCAGCCCCGTGATTATCTGTCCAGCTTCCTGCTCTACGCAATGATGGCTGTTGCACTGATCGGTATTTTCTTCTCAGCCTTCTCCGGAACGGCTACTTTCGAGATCCCGATGTTCACGGGCTGGAAGACCAGCATCGGCACACTGTTCCCGGCACTGTTTATCACGGTTGCCTGCGGCGCGTGCTCCGGTTTCCACAGCCTGATTTCCACGGGTACATCCTCCAAGCAGCTGGCTAACGAGAAGGATGCGAAGCCCATCGGCTACGGTTCCATGCTGATCGAGTCCGCGCTGGGTATCATCTCCCTGATCGCGGTAGGTATGGTATTCAAGGCTTACACCAACGGCGACTTCGGTTCTCCGGCGGCGGCTTTCGCGGCAGGTATCGCGACCATGTTCGGCACGGAGCAGTCCACCGTATACAACACAATTTACGCATTACTTACTCTGGCGGTTTCCGTATTCGCGCTGACCAGCCTGGACACGGGTACCCGTCTGAGCCGTTTCATGTTCTCCGAGCTGTTCCTCAAGAAGGATGAGGCGACCTACAAGGATGCCACAGGTATCCGCAAGGTGCTCGCTTATCCGCTGACAGGTACGCTCATCATGGTAGTGATCGGCTGCGTTCTCGGCGGTCTGAGCCTGAGCCAGATCTGGGGCCTGTTCGGCGCTGCCAACCAGCTGCTTGCAGGTATCGCTCTGATGGCGGTTGCCGCATGGCTGGGCAACGCGGGCAAGAACAACAAGATGTTCTACATCCCGATGGTATTTATGCTGGTAGCTACGATCACCAGCCTGGTGATGACAGTCATCGCCAAGATCAAGATGGCAGCAACCGGCGCCGCGATGTGGGGCGACTGGTTCCAGCTGATCTTCGCGGCCGCTATGGTCGTTCTGGCGCTCTTCCTTGTTGTGGAGGGTGTTCAGACCTTCAGCGAGCAGATGAAGAAGAAGGCAAAAGCCTGATTCGTTTGCCGAAAGTGACACTGACATAAAATAAACGCCATGCGGGAGGGTAATCCGATCGCATGGCGTTTTTTACAAATTTTGAATATGCTTTTCCATAAATGGCACGGCCCGAAAACCATGTTTGCGTTTTTCTGAAAAAACGTATATAATATAAATATTCAGGAGAGTGCATTTCCGCTCTCGCATGAGGACGGAATTCCATGACAGAAAGGGGAGATTGTGCTATGAATACGATTATTACCATCGGCCGGCAGTTCGGTTCAGGCGGTCGCGAGATCGGACAGAGGGTTGCCGACTATTTTGGAATCAAGTTTTACGACAAGGAACTGTTATCCAGGGCAGCGAAAGAGAGCGGTTTCTGCGAGGAGATGATCCAGAACCATGACGAGCGTCCCACCAATTCCTTCCTCTACAATCTGGTGATGGACACCTATTCCTTCGGCTATAATTCATCCTCCTTTGTGGATATGCCGATCAGCCACAAGGTATTCCTCGCGCAGTTCGACACGATCAAAAAGATTGCAAGCGAGGGCCCCTGCGTGATCGTCGGCAGGTGCGCCGACTACGCGCTGCACGACTATCAGAACTGCCTGCATCTCTTCATCCACGCGGACCAGAAGAGCAAGGTGAAGCGCATTATGGAGCGCTATGACGATGTCAACACGGAGCAGAAGGCCATCGACATGATGACCAAGAAGGATAAATCCAGACAGAGCTACTACAATTACTATTCCTCCAAGAAGTGGGGCAGGGCGGACAGCTACGATCTGTCCATCAACAGCGGCGTGCTGGGGATCGAAGGTTCTGTGAAGCTGATTGCGCAGTTCGTCGAGGACTTTGAGAATCGGTAGACTTATTTATTTCATGGCATGAAACAGGCGTTTCACACCATTTGGCAGAAAAATAAAAAATTTTTGCCGATATAATGAGTAAAGAGACAAATTTATATAATCTGATCTGCGTTTGGAAATGACAGGGAGGATGGCATGATGAACGTAACGATGTCTCGGACTTCACAGGGTGCAGGAAAGTCCATATTTGCAGGGGATCTGCCCATGATGCAGAGAACAGGATTGAAAAGCGCACAGGATAAGGCGGAGCGTCAGCAGAAGGCGCAAAGCCAGATCGCCTTTTGGGAGAATCAGAAGGAAAGCCTGAAAAATATGGAGTGTGACACGCTGGAGACGATCGCCAGAAAGCTGGAGCGGTTTCATGCATATGAAAGCGAAATTGCCGCTGTCAAAACACAGTATAATCAGGAACAGATGTGGCACATCATGGACGAGGCGAAAGAGCTTGGCGAGAAAATTGCCGAGGAAGCCGAAAAATTCGAGCCAAAGACCGCCGAAGAAAGACGGGAGGATATGGCGGAGGAAGCGCTTGGAACAGACGAAAACAAGAGCCAGCTGACAGAGAGCATGGAAGAAATGCAGGAAGAAATGTCGGAATTGACAGAAGATATGAGTCAGACGATGGAAGAAGTCACGGAAGCTGGTGAAGAAAGTTATGACAGTCTGACGGAGGAAAGCATAGAAGCAATGGAGACTGCCGCCAGTGCAGAAATGCCTGCGGGAAGCGCGGAGTTTTGGCTGGATCAGGCAGCAAAATATAAGCGAATCGATGTTTTCGTTTAACAGATCGAGAATCAATCATTTTTTTATTTGCAAAATCAAACAGGCATTTCAGACAGAAGAGCGTTTGTTGGGAGAAACCAACAGGCGCTTTTTCTGTAGTTAAAATCAAAAGACAGGATCGATGATTGATGAAAAAGTGTTTATGTAATTGAAAGCAAGAGTCGTTTTTGATATACTCAAAAAGAAGCATCGACGGCTGACTTGATCAGAATCCCCCAAACTGAGATATTCAAATATATCGCAGCAGAAAGGAGGCGGCAGGGTGGATTTCGTGAATGAACTGCAGGATCTGAGGTATCTGGACTGGACCGATACTAAAGTGTCCCCGGGCACTCCCGGATGCTTTCTGAAAGCCTATGAGGAGAGGGACGGAGAGCGATACTACTATAAACTGTCAAATTATGACAGTTACAGAGGCGTTTTCGGGCATGAGTGCGTAAATGAACTCATTGTCTCCCGGCTGCTGGATATTCTGAAAACAGAGCATTTGCAGTACCAGCTGATCCACGCAATGATTTCCGTTGACGGGCAGGAGATAGAGACATACGTGAACAGATCTGTTAATTTTCGGAAAGAAAAAGAACGGAAACAGCCGTTTGACGTCTATTATGAGTTGAACAGGGCCGAGAATGAAAAACCTCTTGATTTTGCGCGCCGTATGGGTTGGAAAAACTATTTTGACCGCATGATGGCTGTGGACTATCTGATTTGTAATCGAGACCGGCATGGTGCAAATATCGAAATCCTTGTAGATGAGAATAATGCTGCGAGACCTGCGCCTCTTTTCGACCACGGAGTTTCGCTGCTCTTTTCCTGTTATTCCGATGTAATGGAGATTCAGAAGTTTGAAATATTTGCGGACAGGCCGGTTCAGAGTTTTATCGGTTCAAAATCTTTAGAGTATAATTTGCGTTTTCTTCCGAGCGATCAAAAGGTATTTGACGGTATTCTGCAGGAGAGTGACCGTGAAAAGCTGCTCGGAGATTTAGACAAAATTCTGCCGAAAGAGCACCTGTACAAAATATGGGAAATGATTTGGGGGCGATGGGAGCGGTATGTACAAATTTGCAATCAGGAATAAAGCTTATCAGGATAAAATCGTCGGATATCTGTATTACGATGAGATAGAAAAGACATACAGAATTGAGATCCCTGCCGATGTGAAGAGCGCGGAGGCGCCGATGATTCTTTCTGATTTTATCAGGAAAGATATAAGAGAGATTGACAGCCGGTGGAGCCTGCGCTGGGTGCAGGAGCGTGTGACGCCGCCGGAACGCCAGAATATCGGACAGATACTGAAAAACAACGGCATGAAGTTTTACAGCGAATTCCCGCTTCTGCTGAAGAATCAGGGACGAAGCTGCCAGGATGAGTGCTATATTGAGCAGATGGGGTGATATAAAATGTACAATTTTAATATACCGGAGTCGATTTTTATGCCAAGATAAAAGATTTCTCCAGAGAAAAAGATTGAGATAACAGAATCTACTATGCACACGAAAGGAACCGCATTTTATGAAAAAAGAAGAATTGTATGCACAGTTCAAAGAAAAGTACGCTGACCTGCAAAAGGCTTTGACCGGAACAGACGAGACGGGAATGAAAAAACTGGCCCTGGAAGTGCATGCCATGGTGCATCCGGCGGAAATATCCGGAAGAACTGAAAAGACGATCGCGGATTATGTCTTAGAGTATATGCTGGCGGGGAATCAGAACGAAGTGGTGCCAAGAGAAGATCATGATGTGGACTTACATTATGCGGGAACGAACAGGGTTCCCCTGTGTTGGCAGCTCTGGCACACATACCGCATCGAAGATCTGGTGAGCAATATTCTGATGGCGAATCAGGATCAGATCTTTAACACAGAGTGGAAGCAAAAAATCGGTTCTCCCATTGCAGACACCGGAAATGCGCTTACCTTTGAGGAGGCAGTGGAGTTTGGCAAAAAGCTGAATGTCTTTGCACTCCGCGATTATATGATTGAGGTTGGCAAAAATACACGCCGCATATTGGAATCTTTGACACTGGAAGAAATCCAGTCCATGGTGCCGGAAGAATGGGTGATGCGGATACTGGAAGAGGGCGGTGTGACTACCGATTTCCGTTCCGTGTGGCTGCTGGTATTCTGGGGAAGACTGACGCGAGGCGGCATGATTTTAACGCCCATGACCAGGCATCATATGATGCATTTGCCTCCCTGTCTGAATCATCTGCCGATATTGGATGCGTAATCATTTCATATTCAGGAAAGTGGAAACACTAATGATTCGTGGCTCAGTTATAGATGATTCCAAAAAATCCTTATCTCCGGTGAGGAATAAATCCACATGAGCATTTAAGGCGGCTCGAAGAATCGGGCGGTCTTTGGAATCCCTGATCACAGTTTCTGTGTGTATTGGTTCTTCTGGTGTAGGTAGTACACGGATATATGTTAGTGCATGAAAAAGAAAAGCTTCCAGTTCTGTGACGCGATCTGGAAATTTCTCACAGAATTTACGATGTAATTCATCTACTATATAGTCACAAACAAAAGGAATATAAGGTGGCAGCAAGGCTTTCAGGAAAGCCTGCGCAACTTTGCCATTTGGAAAAAGCGCTGCTGAAATAATGATGTTGGTGTCAATCATGATTCTCATTCAGCATTTTCCTCCTGACGTGAGCTGGTAATCCAATTTGCGATATCCTCTTCTGAAGCCAATCCGGCCAGAGCCGCCTGACCTTTCATCTGCTCCTGAAACTTCTGCATGGCATAGACAGCAGAATTGATTATCCGGACTGAACCGTTTTCTACAATAAATGTTACGCGATCACCCGTAGAAACGCCGAGCGCCGCGCGAATATTTTTCGGAATGGTTACTTGTCCTTTTGACATTACTCGTGCATCATTTATCAATATGTTTTCAGACATAACAGAATCCTCCTCTAATAACAAAAGTAGGGAAGTAGGAAATCCCTACTTCTAGTATATGTCTGGGAACTCAATTTTACAACAGGAAAATTTTTCTAGAAGGTGCTATATGCTATAATAGCCTCAAAAAAGGAGAGTGTTTTCGTTGGAACGACTGTCAGATACACATACTGTCTTATATGAAAAAACCTTGCCGAAGGAGGCACAGAGCATCCGCAGCACTGTCTTTGAGAAAGAACAGGGCTTCGTGGATGAAATCGACGGTACGGATGAAATTGCGACGCATTTTGTCGTATTCGACGGCGAAAAACCCGTTGCAACCTGCCGCGTCTTTCTGAATTCTGCTGAAAAAGAAATCGGCGGCAACGGCGTGTATTTGCTCGGCAGATTCGCCGTGCTTCGTGAGTACCGCAGCCGGCATATCGGCGCGCATTTGCTTCAGGAGGCTGAAAAATACGTTCAAAAAACCGGCGGTCATGCCGTGCGTCTGCATGCACAGCTCCAAGCTGCTGGTTTCTATGAAAAACAAGGTTATATGCGGATCGCCGAAGTTGATGAGGAACAAGGTTGTTCGCATATCTGGCTTGAAAAAATCCTGCCTTGATTATCTGTGAGAGTGTTTTTGTTTGATATAGAACTATGCGCAAAACCCAGGTTTAACGAACAGTTAGTAAGATTTTTGACTCTTCGGACTGTATTTCCATCCGCCCGCGTGCTTAAGCAGTATAAAGGAAAAAATCAATGTTTTTCTTTCATTGGCTGTTCTTCACAAACATTCCGGCCGCCTCTAAGAACCGGTCGGCAATCTTTTCCAGACTATATTTTTCTCTGATCCCCGCGCCGTTTGCGGAAAGCATGCGCGCGAAGTCCGGATTCTCAGCAATTTTCCGCATAGCGGCCGTCAGTGCCTGCGCGTCGCCCACGGGCGTCAGAAGGCCGCTCACGCCGTCCTCGATATAGGCGCGCGATCCGCCCACGGGACAGTCCGTGGAGATGACGGGCACGCCCATGGAGAGCGCCTCAATCATGGAATTGGAGATACCCTCATAGTCCGACGACAGCACGAACATGGCGCTGTCACGAATCTGCTCCTGCACATGATCCGAGAAGCCGCGGAAAAAAACTTTCTCATCTATGCCAAGTGCCGCAGCCTGCTTTTTCAAATCATTCTCCAGCTCGCCAACGCCAAAGATGTGCAGTTCATAATCGGGATGTATTTTACAGAAGGCCGCGAATGCGTCCAATAACAGCTTATGGTTCTTCTGAGGCTGCAGTCTGCCGACAGACACGATTCGTTTTTGGCGCTCCCCTGTATAAGGCTCCGGCATACCACCTGCCACGGGATTGGGAATCACGACGGATTTTTTGCGAATATTTTCCGCAAAGCACTCTTTCATATCCTCCGTCTGGAGAACGATTCTGTCGGCTCTTCGATACGACCAGTCGCGCAGCCACTTGCCGGACATGCGGGAGGGGTCGTTGCGCTCTGACACGAGAAAACTGTGGGGAATTCCGGCTGCCGCGATTGCAGAAAAGATGCTGCCTCTGACGCTGAACGCAAAAATATGGCAGCCTGCATTCGCCCGATAGAACCGCCGCATCTTGACAAGCCGCCTGATCTGAATCAGCGGATTTCCGCCGGAGGCCTGGCCCGCGATAAAAACCTCGATCCGCTCATCCAACGGGTAGGCTGTCCGGCTGCCTGCAAACAGCAGGATCGCAACCTGATAGCCCCTCCTGGCGTACTCATTGGCCAGCATCGCCACGACGCGCTCCGTGCCGCCGCCGGGCATATCGGGCAGAACGAACACAATTTTTTCCCTCTGTACTTCTGCTTTCATTGCCTCTCCGTTCTTTCTCTCTGGCACCGCAGGAACTGTTCCGCACAGGACCGATTCGACAGCTTTTCCCGGTATGTCAGGCAGTTATCTACATAGGTCTTATTGTCCCTGCATATGGCGGTCAGCGCATCGGCATTCCAGTCATCTTTCACGATCCCCAACTTCCCGCGCGCAACACAGACCGCGTTATAGGGAACGGAGGTCGTCACCACGGGCGTCCCTGCCGCGATACTCTCGGAGATCGATACCATATTGTTGTCTTTTTCGGTGGATATCAGAAGCGCCTTAGATGCGGCAAGAATCGGAAACATTTCGCGATGCTGCAGCCTGCCGCAAAATATGACTGACTCAGTCAGTCCAAGATTTTTTGCCTGCTCACAAAGCCACTCTCGCTCTTCTCCGTCGCCGATCACATACAGCCGATAGTCCCGATTCCCTTTTTCATAGAATGCGGCAAATTGTGTGATCGTATGGGAAATTCTCTTGCGTGGAATCAGTTGGGATACGACGGCAAACTGCTTCTGCTTCGGCGTCTCACCGGCCGGTTGCCCCAGAAAGCCGTCCAGCTTCTTCAGATCGATGCCGTGATCGATGGACGTGGCGCTGACATGTCTCATGAATTGTCCGATGAAGGCTCTCGCAGCCTCGGAACGCGGAACTACATAGGCTTTTCGCATCAAAAGGCGCGCCACTATGTGATACCAACACAGCGACGGTAATCTGTGCAGCATGCGGTTGTGATTTGCAAGCTCCTGCCAGACTATTGTCTTTTCGGGCATAAGTCTTACGGCTGTGTAGGACCAGGGCGCAAAAACCTCGCTGGTGATGATCAGGTCGTAATGTTCGCCGTGCTCTTTCAGATAAGGTCGCAGCTCCGGCATATACGGCAGGCAGCGTGGCAGGAACAGCTTTTTGCAGACGGTTTTAAAAAAGAGTACTTCAAAATCGTACCGCTCCGCCTCGGTCGGCCGGTAATCCTCGGCTGCAATCAGCGTCACCCGATGACCGTTCTGCACGAATCCCAGCCCCAGCGTATAGATCATGGTGTCCTTGATGGAAGCCACCTGCGGGATCTCGTTCGTTTCCGCCGTATACAGGATGGGATTGAGGATCAGGATATTACCCATGCGCTACCGCTGCTCCTCTTTTGGCTGATCGGGCTCCTTTTTCCTGCCGAATCTTCCAGGCTGCTTCTCCTTCTCCGGGCGGACATACTCACAGAACCGGCAGTCGTCGTCGATGCTTCCCACCGTAAGGTAGGGCGCGGTGGAGGTCGGCAGTCCTTTCCTGGCCAGGAATCGGTTTACCAGCGCCTTGACGCCCGCATAGAACACCGCAAAGATCGGTACGCCGACAACCATGCCAAGCACGCCGAACAAGCCGCCGAATATCGTAATCGCAAAGATCACCCAGAAACCGGACAAACCGGTGGACTCGCCGAGGATCTTCGGCCCGAGGATATTGCCGTCGAACTGCTGAATAACCAATATCAAAATGATGAAATACAGCGCCTGGATCGGGTCAACCATCAGAACGAGCAGCGCGCTCGGCACGCCGCCGATCCACGGCCCGAAGAACGGGATGACATTCGTCACACCCACAATCACGCTCACCAGAATCGCATAGGGCGTTCCGATGATCGTCGTACAGATGAAACAGATGATGCCGATAATGATGGAATCCACAATTTTGCCGCCGATAAAGCCGATAAACGTGCTGTGGATAAACCGGAAATTGGAAATCACTTCATTGCCCGTCTTGCGGTCAAACAGCGCGTAAGTGATCTTCTTCGCCTGGCCCGCAAACTTCTCCTTGCTGCTCAGCACATAGATGGAAATGATGAAGCCGATCACAAAATTCCACAGCGCTTTAACCACGCCGATCACACTCGAGGACAGCGTCTTAATTAGATTCTGCACGTTCGGCAGCAGATTGCTGTTGAGATAACTCAGAATTTTGGAGGAATACTGGTCAAACATCGAGTTTACGGTTGCCTCCAGATCCGGATTGTTTTTCATCAGCCCCAGCGCCCAGTTGCTGAGATTGTTAATATATGTGGGGAACTGGAAAATAATGCTCTGGATGCTGCGAACCAGTTCCGGAATAATCAGCCCGAAAAACTCATAGAGAATCACCAGCACCAGCACGATGGTCGCCAGAACGGATAGCCCGCGCATACGGCGCGATATCTTGCGCTCCTTCTCGGGAGTCGTCTCCTTCGGCCCGAATTTCCCATACAGCGGCTTTATGATGCAGCTCTCTATTTTATTGAGTAACGGCGTCATCAGATACGCCAGCACAAAACCGTCGATAATCGGCATGGAAATGTTGACGAATGCGCCCAGCCTGTCGGAGAGATTCTTGCTGTGAAACACGACATAATAAAAGAGAATGCCTGCCGCGATCACCAGAAATGCCGTAATGCCCCAGTATAAATATTTTTTGTCAAATTTGAATTTCATATCAGCGCTACCTTATCTGTTTTTATGATGTCGATCAGGACTGCAGCAAACACAGCCTGTGTCTATTATACCATTTTTTTCACGTTCTGCATTATCTTTTTAAAAAAAATAATGCCAATGCACAGAATATTTTGTATAATAGAAACGGCGACATACAAAATATTCGGTGAAAGGGCATGTAACCATGAATCTGCAGCAGGTCTACAGCAGAACCAGAAAGGCCATAGACGACTACCATATGATCGCCCCGCACGACAAAATCGCGGTGGGTATTTCCGGCGGCAAGGACAGCCTGACGCTGCTCTATGCGCTGCACGGTCTGCAGCGCTTCTATCCTGTTCCGTTTGAGCTGTGCGCCGTGACGATCGATCTGGGCTTTGCCAATCTGGATCTCGGAAAGATCAAAGAGCTGTGCGCCTCTCTTGCGGTGGACTATCATGTCATCAGCACCGATATCGCCAAGATTGTCTTCGATGACCGCCGTGAGACCAATCCCTGTTCCCTGTGCGCTAAAATGCGCAAGGGCGCTCTGAACGACGCCATGAAGGCGGCCGGCTGCAACAAGGTCGCGTACGCGCACCACAGAGACGACGTGGTGGATACCATGATGATGTCGCTGCTCTACGAGGGGCGTTTCCACACGTTTCGCCCCGTCACCTATCTGGACCGCACAGGCATCACCGTGATCCGACCGCTCATCTATATGCAGGAGGCGGATATCATCGGTTTTGTGCATAAATATAACGTTCCCGTCGTCAAAAGTCCCTGCCCGGCGGACGGGAATACCAAGCGGGAGTACGTCAGAAAACTCCTGCAGAAAATCAATCAGGAAACGCCGGGCGTCAGGGAGCGAATGTTTACCGCCATTCAGGGCGGCGGATTGGAGGGCTGGAAACACTGATGGACGCCACGAACAACAACAATTATCACGACCAGCAGAATATCGGCAATATACAGAAAATGCGGGAGGTACTGGACACGCTGCCACCCTTCTGCAAACAGTTCTTCCGCGGAATCACCGAGAGCACGTCCGCCAGGACACGGCTTGCCTACGCCTATGACATCCGCGTTTTCTTTGAATATCTCCACGAGAAAAACAGTGCCTGCGCCCGCATGGAAATCTGTGATTTTCCGCTGTCTCTCTTAGACATGATCACCAGAGAGGATATCGAGGAATACACGGAATATCTCTCCTACTATGAAAAGGACGGCAAAATCTACACGAATGACGAGCGCGGCAAAAAGAGGAAGCTGTGTTCCCTCAGAAGCTTTTACAATTATTTTTTTGAATCGGAACTGATCAAAACCAATCCGGCGCAGCTCGTTACCCTCCCGAAACTGCATGAAAAGGAAATCATCCGTCTGGATATAGACGAAGTGGCCATCCTGCTCGACCAGGCGGAGGACGGCACGGGACTCACCAAAGCGCAGCTGCGTTTTCACAAGGCGACCAAGACGCGCGACGTCGCCATGCTCACGCTATTACTCGGAACCGGTATCCGTGTCTCCGAGTGTGTCGGTCTCGATCTGAACGACGTGGATTTCAAGAATAACGGCATCAAGATTCGCAGAAAAGGCGGCTATGAGGCCGTAGTCTACTTCGGCGAGGAGGTGGAGACGGCGCTTCAGGATTATCTCGAGGAGCGAAATCACATCATCCCGCAGGAAGGCCATGAGAACGCCCTGTTCCTGTCCATGCAGAATCGCCGGATCTCCGTTCGCGCCGTGGAAAATATGGTGAAAAAGTACTCCTCCACCGTGACCAGCCTCAAGAAAATCACACCGCACAAGCTCAGAAGCACCTATGGTACTTCCCTGTACCGCGAGACAGGCGACATCTATCTGGTAGCCGACGTTCTCGGGCACAAGGACGTCAACACTACCAAAAAACACTACGCCGCATTGGAGGAGGAACGCCGGCGCTACGCCGCCGATAAAGTACAGCTGCGCGAGAAGCGCCCCGGAAAATAATCTCAAAGCACATAGAAGCGCATGAAACAACTGCACAGAATATAAAAAACTCCCAAAAGCGGAAAGAGACTTCCGACAGCCCGCCCATATCTGCAGCCGGGAATGTCAAAAGTCTCTTCCGCTCTCTCCGTTTATATCACAATCCCACCCTGTTGCAAGATCGTTACCCGCTGTACTCGCTGCTATAGTACGGCACAATCAGATACTCCCCATATCGGATCATATCGTCTGTCATGCCGTTCATACGTTTCACTTCCTCAATATATTCCTCCACGGAATCGTAATGTTCCTCATCCATGTACTGCTTCGCCAGAGACCAGAGGGTGTCGTTATTCGCCACGCAGACGCTCTTGTAAGCTTTGTAGGAGGTCTCCGCGGAGTCGTCCTGCGCGTTCGAGCGAAAACCGTTCAGCGACAGGGAGCCGGTCACAATCAGGCACACTGTCATGACCAGGATCAGGAAATTCTTCTTCATCTCCCGCTGTCTTCTGAGCCGGTTCTTCATGATTCTGCGCTCGCTTCTCACATCTGCCATTCTCATATGCCGCATATTGTCATTCATAATGTTCACCGAATCCTTTCCCATTTGCAGAACGTATGTTGCGAACAAATGTTCTTTTGTGATTGTATTATATCGAACATATTTTCGGATGTCAACACCTTTTTCAATAAAAATCGAACAAATATTCTGAATATATGTTTGCTTTCCGGCTGTGCCTATGCTATAATACTTTATATAGTTAGAACTTATACAGACAATATGTTTTCAGGAAAGGGGAAGGAACAGACTTATGGGATACGGTAAGATCACGGCGAAACAGCAGCAGATTCTTGATTATATCAAGGAGGAAATTTTGAAGCGCGGTTATCCGCCTGCCGTCCGCGAAATCTGCGAGGCTGTCAATCTGAAATCGACGTCCTCCGTGCACTCTCATCTGGAGACGCTGGAGAAGAACGGCTATATCAGGCGCGATCCCACGAAGCCGCGCGCCATAGAGATCTGCGATGACAATTTTCAGATGGTGCGCACGGAGATGGTTTCCATCCCGGTGCTCGGACGCGTCGCGGCCGGCGAACCGATCCTGGCCGAGCAGAATATCGAAAGTTATTTCCCCGTACCCGCAGACATGGTGCCGAACGGCGAATCCTTCGCCCTGAGAGTCAAGGGCGACTCGATGATCAACGTGGGCATATACAACGGCGATCAAATTTTTGTAAAATGCTGCCAGACGGCGAACAACGGTGATACCGTCGTCGCGCTGATCGACGATTCCGCTACCGTCAAGACTTTTTATAAAGAAAACGGTCATATCCGTCTGCAGCCCGAAAATGATTCCATGGATCCTATCATCGTCGACGACTGCCGGATTCTCGGCAAAGTATTCGGCGTTTTCAGACTTTACCGCTGAGTTGTTTTATTTTCCAGTATAGCTTATTTCATGCAAGGCATAATAATAATGACTGTCGTCAGACAGCCGGCTTGGAAGTTCTGTAGAAAGGGGAAAAAACACATGAAAAATAAAGGTTTGGATTACCTGGCCCTGACGATTGCCATTATCGGTGCTGTGAACTGGGGGTTAATCGGTCTTTTCAGTTTTGACCTCGTGGCATTTATATTTGGTAATATGTCTTGGCTTTCAAGGATTATTTATGCGTTGGTAGGTATCGCGGGTCTCTATATCATCACCTTCTATATGTACGCAGGCGGTGAGAGAAAGGAGATCGGCTCGCACTCGTAACCTGATACGCGAACGTAAAGAAAGACCGGCATTGCGCAAAGAGCGTTATGCCGGTTTTTTCTGTCTTCGTTTATATGGTTGTTCCGATGGCTGCTATCCTGGTCACAGGCTATCCGGGTCCGTCAGCCTGCCGTCCCGCCAGATGCGCTCCAGATCATAGAACAGGCGATTCTCCCTGTCAAATATATGCACGATCACATCGCGAAAGTCCAGCAGCACCCAGTTGGCATTGTCATAGCCCTCCATCTGCTTGAGCTGCACGCCCGCCCTGCCGAGCGTCTCCTCGACGTGGTCCGACAGCGCCTGGATCTGGCTGCGGTTCGCCCCGTTCGCAATGATAAAATAATCCGCTATCACGGACACCTCGCTGATATCGATCATCTTGATGTCTTCCGCTTTCTTATCCTCCAGCGCCCCGATGGCAAGTTTCGCAATTTCACTGCTGTTCATCAATCTTATTCCTTTCCGTTTCCTATACTTCGATCAATTATTCGCCGATGCGGTCTCTCCCGCATGCTGCCTGTAAAAGTCGTACGTCGTCTGCGTCATCGAATCCACGCTGCCGCCTTTCTCTTTAAGGTAATTCAGCGTATCGCCGAGAATGGCGCACATCGTCTCATCCAGATCGCGGTACGCCATGCGGCGTATCTGCGTCAGCCGCCTGACCTGCGTATCGTCGGACGATTTTTTCGCGCGGCGTCTGCCAGGCTCGATATAATCCGCGATAAATACGATTTTTTCCAATAAGCTCATGTTCGGACGCCCCGTGGTGTGATAGCTGATGGCATTCAGGATATCCTCGTCGGTGACGCCGTAGGTCTCTCTCGCCACAATGCTGCCCGCCTTCGCATGCAAAAGCGGCGAATCCTTTGCGGCCTCCAACTCGGAGAGCTTTACATGGTTCTTCTTGCACAGGGCGACCTGCTTCTTGTGACTCATGCATTTGGCGCAGTCGTGCAGCATACCGGCCAACAGCGCCTTCTCTGTATCCGCGCCGTGCACCGCCGCGAGATTTGCCGCCGTGTAGGCAACGCTCAGCGTGTGCTCGTACCGCTTGGCCTCCAGGCTTTTCTCCATTCTCTCACGAATTTTATCAAGGGCAGGTGTCTTCATCTGTACAATCCTCTCTCCTCTATATAGGCTCTCACCGCCTCCGGCACGTCCTCCGCAATCGATATGCCGGCCGCGTATTTCCTCCTGATCTCCGTGGACGAAATATCCGTGCGCGCCGTGTGCAGAAGTGTGATCTGCGCGTTATACCGACGGCGAAGCAGACTGATCTGTTCCTCCATATCGGCCGGCGTCTTGTCGTTTCTGACGGCAGCCACGACGGTGCAGTCAGCGAATACGCGCTCCGGTTTTACCCACGACGGCATCTGGAACAAAGTGTCCGCACCGACAATAAAATAATAAGCCGTATCGGGATTCTCACGTCTCAGCCGCTCGAGCGTCCGGTAGGTATAGGTATTTCCCGTCTGTTCGACTTCCAGCGGAGAAAACCTGAAATACGGGATATCCCGTATCGCCAGTCTGGTCATCTCAGCGCGCATCCCGGCAGACGCCACCTCTTGTTCGGACTTCATGTAAGGTCTGCCGCTCGGCATAAAAAGCACCTCGTCAAGCGGGATCTGTCTGTACGCTTCCTCCGCCAGCCGCAGATGCCCGTTGTGAACCGGATTGAACGTACCGCCCATGATTCCTGTTCTTTTCAAGTCACTTGTTCTCCTTAGGCAGTATGATCTTCGGATTCTGTCTGTCGGGCTTATACAGGACAATCTTCTTGCCGATCACCTGTACCACCTGCGAGTGCGTCCTCTCGGCAACCGTCTGCGCGATCTCGTTCGGATCGTCCATACAGTTCTTCAAAACCGCGATCTTGAGAAGCTCCTTCGTGTTGAACGCTTCATTGACCGCTTCGGTAAATTCCGGCGTCAGACTGGATTTTCCCACCTGAAAAATAGGATTCAGCGTGCTTGCCAGACTCTTCAAATAGGCTCTCTGTTTACTCGTCATAATATACCTCTGTTCCCGCATAGATTGTGCCGGCGTATCCCGGACTTACTTATAATAGTCGAAGGCAAACCCGTACATTCTCACCGTGTCGCCCTCCTGTATGCCGAGCGCCTCCAACTGCTCCAGGATACCGTTGTCCCGCAGAAAATCCTGGAAAAATTTGAAGCCCTTCTCCGATTCCAGATTCGTGTAGGAAAGCATCTTCTCGATTCTGGGCCCTTCCACGACGTAAGCGTTCTCCTTCTCGTCGTAAGTAACCGTAAAAGGCTCGGTTGACACGTCAAAATGGTACTCCGGAAAGAACTCCTGCTCGAACACGACCGGTTTGGAATCCAGCTGTGCCAGCTGATTGCTGATCCCGTACAGCAGCTCTCTGAGCCCTTTCCCCGTGGCCGCGGATATCGCGTAAACCGATATGCCCTTCGGCTCGAACTCCGCCCGAATCTTCGCTACGGGGTCGTCCTCCCCGTAGATCATGTCGATCTTGTTCGCCGCGATGATCTGAGGCCGCGTGGCGAGCCCTTCATTGTACGCCGCAAGTTCCCGGTTGATGGCGTAGATATCCTCGATCGGATCCCGCCCTTCCGTGGAAGCCGCGTCCACGATATGCACGATCAGCCTGGTTCTCTCGATATGTCTCAGAAATTCATGACCGAGTCCCACGCCCTCCGACGCGCCTTCGATCAGCCCGGGAATGTCGGCGATGACAAAGCCCATGGCGTCGTCTAGGTCCACCACGCCGAGATTCGGATTCAGCGTCGTAAAATGATAGTTGGCAATCTTCGGTCTGGCATTCGTCACCATGGAGAGAAACGTGGATTTGCCCACATTCGGGAAGCCCACCAGCCCCACGTCCGCGATGACCTTGAGTTCCAGCAGAAGCTCCAGTTCCTGCGCGGGCTGCCCTGGCTGCGCATAGCGCGGCGCCTGCATCGTGCTGGTGGCATAATGCTGATTGCCGTTGCCGCCTCTGCCGCCCCGCAGCAGCAGACAGCGTCTGTTTTCACCGGACATATCGGTGATCACCTTGCCGCTCTGCGCCTCCCTGATCACGGTTCCCTCCGGGACCTTGATCGTGATGTCCGCGCCGTTTTTGCCGGCGCAGTTGCGCTTCTTGCCGCCCTCTCCGTCCTCCGCGCAGTATTTACGAATATGGCGGAAGTCCGCCAGCGTATTGAGTCCTTCATCCACCTCGAAGTACACGTCGCCGCCCTTGCCGCCGTCGCCGCCGTCCGGGCCGCCGTTTGGAACATACTTCTCCCGGTAGAAGGACACATGGCCGTCGCCGCCCTTACCGCTTCTCACATAGATTTTCGCACGGTCCGCAAACATAACTGTCTCCTATCGCTCCTCGATTTCTGAAAAAGGGCTTCAAACACCGAAATGTCTGAAGCCCGAATCAGTCGTCTTATTTCTCTACAGGATAAACGGAAGCCTGCTTCCTGTCTCTCCCTTTCCTCTCAAACCTGAGAACGCCGTCAACCTTTGCAAACAGTGTGTCGTCCCCGCCGATTCCGACATTCAAACCGGGGTGGATTCTCGTTCCCCGCTGTCTGTATAAGATGTTGCCAGCCTTGACAAACTGTCCGTCAGCTCTCTTCGCACCCAATCTCTTGGACTCGGAATCTCTGCCGTTCTTGGTAGAGCCGACACCCTTCTTATGTGCGAAAAATTGAAGGTTCATATTCAACATGGTTCACACCTCCTCAAATAACAATTTACAGTATTTCTTCCCGTATTGCTCCGCAATCCGGGTCAGTCCCAACACTAGGGAATCCACAAGCGTTCCGGAGGTCTCCCGCAGTGGCAGCCTCTCGAAGCTGCACCGTATCACGCCGGCTTCCTCGTCGGAATCCACACGCATCGGCTCCTTCGTGATCTCCTCCAGTGAATTGATTGTGTTGATCACCAGGACCGAAATGGCCGCGCAGACGATATCCTCGCCAGCCTCGGCGTATCCCGCGTGTCCGTCGCATGTAAATCCCGCGTATTCCCCGGATTTGGTTCTATAGAATGTGATCTTTGTCATCTCACACCTTCGCACAGACTCTTACGCGTTGATCTTATCGATCTTGACCTGAGTGTATGCTTGTCTGTGACCATTCTTCTTGTGATAGCCCGTCTTTCTCTTGTACTTGTACACGATAACCTTGCGAGCTCTGCCCTGATCCATGACAGTTCCGGTAACGGTCGCCTTCGCTGCATCGCCGGCAACCTTCAGCTCCTTATCGCTTACGGCCAACACCTGGTCAAACGTCACAGAAGTCCCGACTTCCGCATCGAGCTTTTCCACTCTGATGACGTCGCCTTCGGAAACCTTGTACTGTTTTCCACCTGTTGCAATAATTGCGTACATACGGCACCTCCTATTCCAATGGACCGCAGTCCATCTTACTCGCTAGCTTCGGCGATGTCCCGCTCAAAGGGCATACTTATGCCTCGCTATGCGGCATACTCGATTATCATACATGTTTCGGGGATATTTGTCAATGGATTTTATGAAAAAAGCCTGCCGATTGTTTTTAGAAAAAGATACTTTTTTCTTAATAAATAAAATCCAAATATATGATACAATAGGTAGAAACAGAGAAAAGGAGAAAACGATATGGACAACCCTACAGCTCTCAAAATGCAGCGGGATCCCTTAACGGATCTCATGGGCGGCGACCCTGTACAGGCTTTTCAGAAATTCTTCGCCTCATCGAACGACCTGATGTCCTGCTATCGCTGCGCCATCATGGAGATCGAGACGAAATTCCGCGTTCTGGACGAGTGCTTCTCGCTGGTGCACGACCGCAATCCCATCGACAATATCCAGAGCCGTCTGAAAAAGCCACAGAGCATCTATGAGAAGCTGCTGCGCAAAAATCTGCCCATCACCATCGAATCCGTCGAGAACAACCTCTTCGACATCGCCGGCGTCCGTGTCGTCTGCTCCTTCGTGGATGACATCTATATGCTGGCGGACTGCCTGTTACAGCAGGACGACATCACCCTCATCAAGCGGAAGGACTACATACGGAATCCGAAGGAAAACGGCTACCGCAGCCTGCACCTGATCGTGGAGGTTCCCATCTTCCTGCAGAACGAGAAGAAGCTCATGAAGGTCGAAGTGCAGCTGCGCACCATCGCCATGGAATTCTGGGCCAATCTCGAGCACCAGCTGCGGTATAAAAAGGAGCTCTCCCCGCAGATCATCGCCAGTACGTCCGAGCGCCTGCAGGAGTGCGCGCGCTTAAGCTCCGTCCTAGATGCGCAGATGCAGGATATCAAGGATATGATCGAAAACGCTTAAGCTTCCCCGGCGCCGGAAATCATAAAAAAGTACGCCGCCACCTGCGCCCTCGAACTGAATTCTTCCGTTTCCAAGAGCCTGCGCACTTCCTCTTTGGTGTAGAATCCGGCGGCGATCTGTTCATTCTCCGAAGTGTGATCCCCGAAGTTTCCCTCAGCGTCCACGAAAGCGATCTGCGTCTTGACGTCGGAGAACGCCACCGCCGCGAAGGACGGCGGCAGGATACTGCGAATCCGCTTTACGGACAGCCCTGTCTCCTCGTAGAGCTCCCTCCTGATACACGCCTCGATGGTCTCACCCTCGTCGACCATGCCGGCGCAGAGATTGTAGATCACGCGGTTGACGCCCATCCGGAACTCGCGCAGAAGCAGCAGCCTGTCCTCGTGGTAGGCCACGATGGAGACGCCGCTCACATTCTGCCCCAGGGCCTCCGGGCCGGGAATCTCGTTTCGGCTGACGATCTCGTACTTCTTTTCCCTGCCAGCTTTATTTAAATAGGTGAGTTCATAATTCTTCAGGTATTTTCCGTCCCGTACCTTTTCCATGCCAAGCAGTTTCATAGCCTGGATTCTCCTTTTCATGTCTGTCTTTATGTGCTGAATGCGCGCTTTATGGCCTTACATCTGCTTCCTTACAATCTGATATTCATCGTCCAGACTGTAAAAGGAACACTCGAAGCTGCCGCCCGCCAGAAAACGGCTCATGTCGTCCTCGTCCAGATCCACCATACAGATATAGCACTCATAATCCTCGTCATACACATAATTGCTACAGGTATCGCAGCAGCTCATCCCTTTTCCTTCCTCCGTCCGTCATGCGGCCAAGCCTTCCTCAAGGCGTGTGACTGTCGTCATACTGTTCCCGAAAGCAGGGGCTCACCTTCTTGCGCGTGATCTCCATAAGTCCCAGCCCTGTCATATCCACTGCCTCCGCAGGCACACTGTCGCGCTTCAACAGTTCCCTCATGCGCTCCATAAGCAGCCGGTTGTGCTCCTCTTCGCGCATATTGATAAAATCCACGATGATCATACCCGACAAATTCCTCGCCCGCAGCTGCACGGCGATCATCTCCGCCGCCTCCATGTTGAGCCGGAAGAAAGTCTCCTCCTTGTCCCTGCCGCGCTCGCATTTGCCGCTGTTCACATCGATGGACACAAGGGCTTCCGTGGGCTCGATTACCAGATAGCCGCCGGATTTCAGCCACACCTTTTTATCCAGCAGTTCCCGGATCCGCTCCTCCACCGCATAGAGTTTATGAAGCGGCAGCATTTTGTCCTCGTACAGCCGCACGGATATGCCTGTCTGCGCGGCGTACCCGCTCAGCACGGCGTAGATTTCCGTACGATCCGTCACAACCTCGTCATACTCCGCGGTGTAGGAATTCTCGATAAAGCGCAGATACTCGGGCTTCTCGCGGCGCAGGCAGCTGTAGCAGGTGCGCGAAGCAGCGATTTCGATAATGTGACTGAGTTCTTCGGCCAGACTTTCCGCCTCCGCGACCAGCGGCCCCTCCTCCGCAAGTTCCCCCGCGTTGGTGCGCACGATCAGCACATAATCCCCTGCGATCCTGCACAGAGCCTCGAGTTTTCGAAACCGCGCTTGTTGTTTTTCGGAAAGCTTTGCGGACACCTGTACTCTGCCGGCTGTATCTCGCATTCCGACATCTTCAGCCTTCCGCGCGTCGGACCGCTGCCCTACCACCGCATATTTTCCCGACAGCGACAGCCGTGCGGACACGCGCGCCGGCTTGGTTCTGACAGGCTCTTTCACCACCTGTACGAGCAGCTCGTCTCCCGCCTTCAGCCCGCCGTCCGCCCGGCGGTTCGTGACCATCGCGCGCCCGGCCTCGGCGAGCGGCAGAAAGGCGAGATATCCCTGTCCCAGATCCACGAAGGCCGCCGAAATGTTCTCGGCGATACTCTGCACTTTGCCGATATAGACATTTCCCACCGCATACGGATTGTCCCGATGCACCTGTATGGACAGAACGCGGTTGTCCTTAAGCAACAGGGACAACAGTCTGCCGTTTACTTTCAGTATGAGGATTTTACCCTTGTCTGTCGCCATACGCTATGTCCTGTTTACACATATTGCTTCCTCCGTCGGAGCCTATCATCCGGCCGCTTTCATGAGGCCGCCGGCCGCGGTGCAGCTGCCTTACCTGCACTGACCCACATCGGCAAGCGGCACGAAACGGTGTTCCTCTCCGTCTTTCGCCATATCCGCGTAAGTCTCCAGGCGCGTCACCTGACAGTCCTCCCCGGCGATATCCTCCCCGGCGAACGCCAGGAACCTCTCCATCACCGCCAAGGGTTTGATATTGCCGCTGCTGCTGGCGTTCACCAGCATGCGGACCGTGCCGTCCGGCTCTGCGGCAAGCTCGTAGATCCCGGGCTTTAAGTCCAGCTCCAGAACGCTTTTCTTCGTCTCCTTTGTGTAGGGGATATGCTCCTGCGCATAAAACTCCCGCAGTTTTTCATCCAGCCCCGCAATCGCAAAGCCGCCTGCCGCATCCCCCTGCATACCGCCCGCGCCGCTTCCGGCGACAGCCGTCCGCTCGTCCGGCTCTTTTCTGCGGATCCGGTAGGACGCTGCGGCCACGCTGGCCATGGCGTTCTTCACATTGTCCGGCATCACAGTGACGGAGAGAATCTCCACGCCCTCCACCATCACGCGGTTAAGCGCCTGCAGCATATCCTCCGCGGAAGTCATGGAAAGCACCTCGATATCCATGTACTCGCCATAGCTCTCAATCCCCACGCCCAGCGGCGCGGCGAAGGACATAATCTGGTGCGGGCTGAAGCCCTCCGAGTAGCGGATATCGATATCCGCCCGCCTGACCGCCTTCTGAAAATAGCGCATCATGTCGAGATGACCTATAAATTTCATTGCGCCGTACTTGGCGAATTTGATCCTGATCTTCATGCTTTCCTCTTTACAGCTTCCTCCCTTGCGGCACTACTTTGCCGCCGCCTTCCACACCCCGGCCGGCCTGTCCGGGCGCTGGTCCGACTGTCTCTCTCAGGCTCCGGCTCAGCCCTCAGCCCTTCTCTCATGACAGATTCCCACGCCGAAACGGCTCGCGCCGCAGCCCTGGCACTGCTCCTTACAATTGGGAGAAACCGATCCGGCCTGCGCTTTTTTCCATTCCCGCAGCAGAAATTCCTTCGTCACGCCGCAGTCGATAAAGTCCCAGGGAAAGATTTCATCCTCCGCCCGCTTTCTCGTGGTATAAAAACCGATATCCAGCCCGCAGTCCTCAAAACACGCGAGCCATATGTCATTGTGAAAATATTCGCTCCAGGAGTCAAAGAGACAGCCGCGCCTGTACGCTTCCAGTATCACCTTCGCCACCCGCCTGTCGCCTCTGGCGAAGACGCCCTCCAGCACGCTCACATCAGCCTCGTGCCAGTTGTACTTGATGCTCTTCTGGTTGAGCTGCTCCATAATCCCTTTTTTGGTCAGATACGCCTTGTCCAAAAACTCCTTACTCGTGCACATCGCGGCCCACTGAAAAGGGGTGAACGGCTTCGGGATAAAGAACGAAGTGCTGGTGACGATCTGCACCCTGCCGTTGACACGCTTGTCCTTCGGCACGGTATCGTAAAAGGTGGCCGCAATCTTGTTGGAGAGATCGCCGATGCCTCTGATATCCTCCTCCGTCTCCGTGGGCAGACCCAGCATGAAATAAAGCTTTACTCTGGTCCAGCCACCCTCGAAGGCCAGGGCCGCGCCCTTTAGAATGACTTCTTCGGTCAATCCCTTGTTGATGACGTCCCGAAGTCTCTGGCTTCCCGCCTCCGGCGCAAAGGTGAGACTGCTCTTCTTCACATCCTGCACCTTGCTCATCACATCCAGCGAAAAGGCGTCGATGCGCAGAGACGGCAGGGAAATATTGACATGCTTTTTGCTGCAGTCCTCAATCAGGAACTCCAAAAGCTCATTGAGCTGCGTGTAATCGCTGGAGCTCAAAGAGCTTAAAGAGATCTCCTCATGCCCTGTATTCTCCAGCATCGCCGCGGCGTACTCCTTCAGCCTGTCCGCGTCCCGCTCCCTGACGGGCCGGTACAGCTGTCCCGCCTGACAGAACCTGCACCCCCGGATACAGCCCCGCTGGATCTCCAGCACGACTCTGTCCTGCGTCACCTTGATAAAAGGCACCACGGGCTTCAGCGGATAGTGCACCTCTGTCACATCCCGCACCAGCTCCTTCGTGATCCTGTCGGGGATATCCTCATACAGCTTCCTGCGTCCCCCTATCCTGCCGTCTTCATAATAGAGTTCCTCATAGAACTGCGGCACATAGATGCCGGAAAGCTTCGCCGCGCTCCTCAAAAAATCCCGCCTCGTGCCGCCCCGCGCCCGATTCTCCAGATAACAGTCGAGCAGCGCACGGTACTGCGTCTCCCCTTCCCCGATATAGAAGAGGTCGAAAAAATTCGCGATGGGCTCCGGATTGTAGGCGCACGGTCCGCCGCCGATCACGATGGGCACATCCTCGCCGCGCTCCGCGGCCATAAGCGGAATCTGCGCCAGATCGAGGACCTGCAGGATATTCGTATAGCACATCTCATACTGGATCGTGATTCCCAGAAAGTCCATGTCCCGCACCGGCTCCTGGGATTCCAGCGCAAAGAGCGGGATGTTCCGCTCCCGCATGATCCGGTCCAGATCCACCCAGGGCGAGTAGACGCGCTCACACCACACATCCTCCCACGCATTGAACATACTGTACAGAATCTGAATGCCCAGATGTGACATCCCAATCTCATACACGTCAGGGAAACACATGGCGAACCGAATCGCCACGCGCTCTTTGTCCTTCACAACGGAATTGACCTCATTGCCGATATATCTGGCGGGTTTTTCCACCCGCATCAGGATCTCATCACTCAGCGCAAGCTTTCTCATCTTCTGCTCCTGTCTTGTGCGGATTGACCGCGGGGCGCCGCGTATCCCCGGCCCCAAGCGCCGTATCGCCACAGCCGCCGCCCGGCCGCATACTCTAGTATATCGAATTCAACGCGCAAAATCAAGCAAGGCGGCCAGTCCGTCCATCGTATCGCTTTCGCCGTCATACAAATGGAAGGTGTCCGCCATAATCATGCCGTGAATTTCGTCGGTGGTATAGCTGCCGATTCGGCCGCTGCCCGTATCGCACAGCAAAAAGCCCGCAAACAGAAGGAGCGCAAGAATCATGCGGTACTTGAACGTTCCCGCCGCAGAACCTAACGCCTCGCGCTCCTCTTTCGCGAAATTCTCCGGGTATTCCGCCTCCTGTCTCCTGCCGCTTCTGTCATACAGCGGCGGCTGGGTGTCCGTTCCGTACAGAATCTTCTCCCGCTGTCTGATCCGCAGGCGGTTGCCGTGGTTTTCCTCCCTGATATACTGTGCCAGCGCCAGTTTCTTATCCAGCGTAACTTTTCGCTCCATATCTCAATGCCTATCCAACTTTTGTTGGTTTATTGTATGAGCGGACGGGAGGAAATAGAAGTTTCCGGGCTCCCTTTATCTGTGATTCTTTATAGAACGCTTCAATCGTTCCCGCAAAAAATTCCGCGGCTCCTTCCCCGTGCTTCTCGTCTGTTTTTGATTTTATAGTTAAAAAAACTTTTCCATCAAAAAGAATTTTCCTTTTCTCCAGTCAGCATGACCGGCTTTCGAATATCCCAAAGAATGATATAACCTTAATGCAAATGGGTTATCAGAGAATACGTCTAATCGAATTACATGAATGCCTGCCTCCTTTAATTGCTTTTCGATATATAACAGTGCAGGAAAATTTTACCGAAAGTTAAACGATAATTTCATAATGGATTCTTGATCCCGCCACTTCGGGACAGATCGTTTCCTCGCTCTTCTCCACAAACCGAAAGCCCGCGCTTTCATAGGTGTGCTGCGCGGGCAGCAAACGCTCGTTTGTCCAGACGATGATCTTCTTCGCGCCCTGTTCTTTTATGCGCCTTACCGCCTCTCTCATCTGCGCTTTCCCATAGCCTTTTCCCTTGTATTTCGCTGCAATACAATTATGTCCGACTTCCGTAAATTCAGGCAGATGTGTCGGATTCCATGAGACAAAACCGATAGGCTCGCCGTCCAGAACAGTCATAAAACCGCTGAAATCGGCAATCTTAGGATTATCATAGAAAAAATCATCAAATTCTTTCCATTGATCTTGCCAATATGGAGCAAATCTCGGTTCAAAAGAATATCCGTCTTTCAAAAGAGCGGCCAGCGTCCCGCGAGGAAACTCTGTAATTTTTCTATACTCAATACCCATTGTCACTTCAATATGATTCATCTGAATTTCACCGTCATCGCTATATCTTTTCCCGCCATCCAAACAGAAACTCTCAACATTTCCCCGCCAAAGCTGAACGTTTCTTTATTCCATAATAAAATTTTCATCAAGCCACTTTGCAACACCATCCTCATCATTTGAGGGAATAATGGAGGTTGCTATTCTTTTCAGATCCTCATGGGCATTTTGAACGGCATAACTCTCATCGGCCAGTTCAAACATATCGATATCATTTTTCCCGTCGCCAAACACAACCAGTTTATCGCATTTCAGATATGTCTGCAGCTGTTTGACGGCCTTGGCCTTTGAAACGTTCAAGGGCATGATCTCGAGCCATTGCTCCTCTGTATAAAGGTCCGTCTGATATACGCAGTGATAAGAATCCTTGTATTTCCTGTACAGCGGTTCAAGCTTTTGCGGTTCATCGATACATGTGATATAGAAAATCCTGCCCGATTTCAGATCATTTATTGTTTTTACAACATTGGTACGGGGATCACCCTTTCTGCTCTCAAGGAATTTCTCCATTCCGTCCGTGCAACATTCGGGAACAAAAGAGAATTTTTCCGCTCCTTCTATGTATGCATACACAATAGGATAGATTTGATGGGCAAACAAATCGTCCAACACGAATTGGATCCGGTCATCAAAATAGTTTTCCAGCAAAATATCTTCTGTGAGATTATCTATGACAAAAGCGCCATTATATACAATCAGAGGGATTTTTGCATTTATCCCGCATGTCACCTTTTTCGCAGTGATCAATGAGCGGGCTGTCGCATAGGAAAAGAGCATTCCCTGTTTTGTCAATCGGTTGATTACCCTATTTGTATACTCCGATGTTTTTTCGCTGCTCCTTAACAGCGTTCCGTCTAAATCCGAAACATAGAGTGTGCGCATTCTTTTTGCTCTCCCCTCCTCAAAAAAATTTCAAGGCTGCGCCGCGATCCTTTTCCAATGTCATCAACTTAAGAAATATTTATTAAAAAATTATGGCATTGTTAGACAAACTGGAAGTTGAATCACTCTTTGATGAGCGCATACATTTTCATATCAACAATACTACCGCATTTCACAGCATTACTTTTTAATGTTCCTTCATATTGGAATCCTGCCTTTTCCAACGCTCTGCATGAAGCTTTATTGTGCGCAAATGGTTCAGCAAAAATACGAACAATATCTGTATTCTCAAACACATACTCACAGACCTGTTTAATAGCATTTGTCATGTAGCCATTTCCCCAGTATGGCTCTCCTATGTAATAACCCATTTCGGCAGTCCTGAAATGGATATTATCCTGCCGAAATACCCCGATGCTTCCAATCACTTTACTATCAAGTGTTATCGCAAATGCAAATGTACTGTCTTTATCCGCCAATAACATCGTCCGGATAAAATCCGCTGCATCATGTTCCGTGTACGGATAAGGCAATCCATCTCTAAGGTTATTCAGAACTTTTAGATTATTTAGGTTTATTGCCAGATCAGATTTGTCATCGATTCTCCATTTTCTTATAGACAGATTCATTTTTTCCTCCATAAATTCCGATTCTGATAAGACCTAATTCTTATCATTTAATAACCTTTATATTTTATCTTCAAAAAGTCCGCAAGCCCTTGAAAATGCTAAATTTATAGCAAGTGAGCTTGCCCTTAGACTTTCCCT
>CANPXP010000013.1 GCA_947586255.1 uncultured Lachnospiraceae bacterium
GGAGGAGCTGGCCAAATACGGCGCCCACTTCTACTACACGGACGCCTCCACCTTCGTCTCCGGAGACGACGACACCTTCTACACCGAGGACGAGCGCGTCAACCCCAAGGACTTTGTCATCAATCACCGGGATCCCTCCACGATGGACAAACCCGTGGCGGTGGGCGTCATCCTCACCGAGAACAATCTGCTCGCGGACGCGGGCTACTACGACTATCTGTCCGATCCGCAGTACGACTATCAAGGCTATCCCGCCGACATCGTCCTGGGCATCCCCGTCACCAACAAAGAACCGGAACTTGCGGTCCGGTTCCTTGAGTTTATCCGATTCTGCGAACAGCCCCAATAAAGCGGGCTACAGAAGTTCTTTCAGCATGCGGTTCACCGCCGCAGGGTCGGCCTTGCCTTTCATGGCCTTCATGGTCTGCCCGACCAAAAAGCCGATCGCCTTCTCCTTGCCGTTTCGGTAGTCCTCCACGGACTGCGGATTCGCGGCGATCACCTCCTCTACGGTTCTGCGCAGCGCGCCCTCGTCGCTGACGGTCCGCAGGCCTTTCTCCTCCACGTATTTCTCCGGATCTACATTTTCCTCGAACATCACCTCGAAGACTTCCTTGGCCACAGAACTGTTGATCACTCTGGCGTCTGTCAGCGCGATCAACTTCGCGAGGTTCTCCGGCGAAAAGCGCAGATCCTCCGCCTCGACCTCCCTCTCTTTCATCAGGCGCAGCGTCTCCCCCATGAGCCAGTTGGAAACCTTCTTGGGCTGCCCGCAGATCGCCGTCGCCGCCTCGAAAATATCCGCCATGCGCTTGAACCCGGTAATGATCTCGATATCGTAATCGGGAATCCCGAATTCTTCCCTGTAGCGCTTCATCTTCTCGGTCCGAAATTCCGGCTGTCTGGCCCGGATCTCCTCCAGCATCTCGTCGCTCACCACGATGGGTACAAGATCGGGATCCGGGAAATAGCGGTAGTCCTGCGCGTCCTCCTTGCTGCGCATCGCGTAGGATTCTCCCTTCGTGTCATCCCATCTTCTCGTCTCCTGCACCACCTTTTCCCCGGCTTCAAGCAGGTCGATCTGTCGCTCTCTCTCGCCCTCGATGGCCCTGGAGATCGCCTTGAAGGAATTCAGATTCTTCATCTCCGTCCTGGTGCCGAATTCCGCAGCGCCGGCCTCGCGCACGGACAGGTTGACGTCCGCCCGCATGGAGCCCTCCTGCAGCTTGCAGTCGGAAGCGCCCAGATACTGAATAATCAGGCGCAGCTTCTCGAGATAGGCGATCACCTCCTCGGCGCTTCGCATATCCGGCTCGGACACGATCTCGATGAGCGGCACGCCGGAACGGTTATAATCCACCAGCGAGCAGTCCTCCCAGTCGTCATGGAGCAGCTTGCCCGCGTCCTCCTCCATGTGGATCTCGTGGATGCCGACCCGTTTTACGCCGCCCTCCGCCGTCTCGATCTCCACGCCGCCGTTTCTGCAGATCGGCAGATAGAGCTGGGAAATCTGGTAGTTCTGCGGATTATCCGGATAGAAATAATTCTTCCTGTCAAACTTTGCGTAGCGGGTGATCTCACAGTCCGTCGCGAGCCCCACGGCGATGGCGTACTCTAACACCTGCCTGTTCAGAACCGGCAGCGACCCCGGCATACCGGTGCACACCGGACAGATCTGCGTGTTGGGCGCGGCCCCGAATGCGGTGGAACAGCCGCAGAAAATCTTCGTCTTCGTCGCCAGCTCCACATGTACCTCCAGACCGATGACCGTCTCGTATTCTCTCGCCATTTACTCCACCTCCCCTGCCGCGGCCGGAAACGCGCCCCGCGCCTTTTCATAAGTATATGCCGTCTGAATCAGTTTTTTCTCCTGGAAACAGTCTCCGATCAGCTGCAGGCCGATGGGAAGGCCGTTCCCGTCCATGCCGCAGGGCAGACTGATCGCCGGCAGTCCCGCCAGATTCACGGCGATGGTATAGATATCGCCCAGATACATCTTAATCGGATCGGCGAGACTCTCTCCCAGCCTGGGCGCGGTGGTGGGCGCCACCGGGCCTAGAATCACGTCGTATCTCGCAAAAGCGTCGTCGAAAGCACGCTTGATCAGCGCCTTGACGCGCAGCGCTTTCAGATAGTAAGCGTCATAGTAACCGGAACTGAGCACGAAAGAGCCCAGCATAATGCGGCGCTTCACCTCCGCGCCGAAGCCCTCCGAGCGGGATTTCCGGTACATGTTGTGCAGGCCTTCGTATTCCCCGGTGCGATAGCCGTACTTGATGCCGTCGAAGCGCTCCAGATTGGAGCTGGCCTCCGCTGCGGCGATCGTGTAATAGGTAGGAATCGCGTACTCCACCAGACTCAAGTCGAAGCGTTCCACGACGGCGCCCTTTTCCTCCAGTGTCTTCGCCGCCGCGAGCACCGCCTCCTTCACCTCGCCGTCCAGACCGTCCCCGAAATAGTCGTTGGGGACGCCGATCCGCATTCCCCTCACATCGTCGGTCAGCACCGACGTAAAGTCCGTATCCTGTCTCTCTATGGAGGTGGAATCCTTGGCGTCGTGGGAGGCGATAATCTCCAGCACTGCGGCGCAGTCCGCCACATCCTTCGTCAGCGGCCCGATCTGATCCAGCGAGGAACCGTAGGCGATCAGCCCATAGCGGGACACCGTGCCGTAAGTAGGCTTCATACCCACCGTGCCGCAGTAAGCGGCGGGCTGTCTGATGGAGCCGCCCGTGTCGGAGCCCAGCGCGAAGAAGCACTCCTCCGCCGCCACCGCAGCCGCCGAGCCGCCAGAGGAGCCGCCCGGCACGTGCTCCGGGTTTCGGGGATTTCTGGTCGCGCCGTAGGCGGAGGTCTCCGTGGTGGAGCCCATGGCGAACTCGTCCATGTTCGTCTTGCCCAGGATCACCGCGCCCGCCCGCTGCAGATTCCGCACAGCCTCCGCCGTGTAGGTCGGCACAAAGTTGTACAATATCTTAGAGGAACAGGTTGTGAGCAGCCCCGCCGTGCACATATTGTCCTTGATGGCCACGGGCACGCCCGCCAGCGCACCGTCAAGCTCTCCCGCCTCGATTCTGGCCTGTACCTCTCTCGCCTGTGTCAGGGCGCCCTCCGCGTCCACCGTCACATAACAGTTGTATTTTTTATCCTTCGCTTCTATATTGGCAAGCATGGCCTCCGCAGCTTCCACGGCGGTGGTTCGTCCCGCCCGGATCGCCTCCGCCAGCTGCAGTGCCGTCATATCCGTGATTGTCATGCCCTCCTCCATTCCGCGTTCTACGCAAACGTCTTCGGCACCATGAACATGCCGTCCTTCTGTTCCGGCGCATTGGCAAGCAGTTCTTCCCTCGTATCGCCGTTCGTCACCACATCCTCGCGAAATACATTATGCGCGGGGAACACATGGGACATAGGCTCCACTCCCTCGGTGTCCAGCTCGCCCAGTTTATCGATGTAGTCCAGCATTCTTCCCATGTCCGCCTTGGCCTGCTCCTTCTCCTCATCGGACAGTTCCAGCTTCGCGAGGATTCCTACATATTCTATTGTCTCGTCGCTGATGATATTTGCCATATCGTCCTCCTTAGCTTCTGATCTTGATGTGCACTTCCCTGAGCTGCTGTTCCGTCACGTCGTTCGGCGCGCCGCACATGAGATCCTGTGCCGTGCCGCTCATAGGAAAGGCGATAACTTCCCTGATGTTCTCCTCGTTCCGCAGCAGCATAATCATGCGATCCACGCCCGGCGCCATCCCCGCGTGAGGCGGCGCGCCGAACTGAAAGGCATTGTAGAGCGCTCCGAACTTGTTTTTCAGCGTCTCCTCGTCGTAGCCCGCGATCTCGAACGCCCGGACCATAATCTCCATGTCGTGGTTGCGAACCGCGCCGGAGGACAGCTCCACGCCGTTGCACACGATATCGTACTGGTAGGCCAGCACCTCCAGCGGGTCCTTGGTGTTGAGCGCCTCCAGGCCGCCCTGGGGCATGGAAAAGGGATTGTGCGTGAAGCCGATCTGCTTCGTGTCCGGATCCAGCTCGAACATCGGAAAATCGTTGACGTAGCAGAAACGGTACGCGTTCTTCTCGATCAGGTCGAGCTTCTGTCCCAGCTCATTGCGGATCTGCCCTGCATAGTAGGCCGCTTTGTCCTCCTTGTCCGCGATGAAGAAAATCGTATCGCCGGACTCAAGCTGCGCCAGCTGTGCCAGTTCGCCCTTCTTCTCCTCGGGAATAAACTTGTCAATGGGCCCTTTGTAGCTCATATCCTCCGCCACTTCCAGATAGCCCAGGCCTCCCATACCCATGTCGGTCGCGAATTTCAGCAGTTTCTCGTGGAAGCCCTTGGACATCTCCGCGTGCACCTTGATCGCGCGGACCGTCCTGCCGTGAAAAGGCTTGAAGGTGCAGGCCTGGAAAAACTCTGTCAGGTCGATGATCCTGAGCGGATTGCGCAGATCCGGTTTGTCCGTTCCGAACTCGAGCATCGCCTGTCTGTAACTGATGACCGGGTAGGGCGCCTGCGTCACCGCATAACCCTCCGGCGCGAATTTCTCGAAGGTGGCCGACAGCACTTCCTCACCCACGCGGAACACGTCCTCCTGGGTGGCGAAGCTCATCTCGAAGTCGAGCTGGTAGAACTCGCCCGGCGAGCGGTCCGCCCTGGCGTCCTCGTCGCGGAAGCAGGGCGCGATCTGAAAATATTTGTCGAAGCCCGACACCATCAGCAGCTGTTTGTACTGCTGCGGCGCCTGCGGCAGCGCATAGAATTTGCCCTTGTATTTTCTGGACGGAACGATGTAGTCCCTGGCCCCTTCCGGCGAGGAGGCGCACAGGATCGGGGTCTGGATCTCCAGAAAACCGAGTTCCGTCATCTTCTCCCGCAGATAGGCAATCACCCTGGAGCGGAAGACAATGCTGTCCTTCACTTTCTGATTGCGCAGATCGAGGTAGCGGTATTTCAGGCGCACCTCCTCCCTCGTCTCCCTGGACGTCATGATCTCGAAAGGCAGCGGCCTGTACACCTTGCCGAGCACATCGACCTTATGCGCCTCCATCTCAATCGTTCCCGTGGGAATGCGGGGATTGTATGTCTCCTCGTCCCTGTGCTCGATCAGTCCCTCCACGGACACGCTCATCTCCCTCGACAAACCGTTCAGCAGCGAGGTGTCGCGCATGACAATCTGCAGCACACCGTACATATCCCGCAGATCCACAAAGGACACGCCGCCGTGGTCCCTGATGTTCTCGATCCAGCCCGCCACGCGCAGCTCCCTGCCGATGTCGTCCTCGCTGATGTGCTGCAGGGTGACGTCCCTGTAAATGTTCTTCTCTGTCATAATATTTCCCTCCTGATTCCTAATAGAGTTGCTCCTGCCGTGCAGGCACGCCGCCGTGGCCGGATGTCTTCCGGCTCTGCTGATACGCACGAAAAATCCCGGAATGCTCAAAAGCATTCCGGGACGGATATCTCTGATGATCCGCGGTACCACCCGCATTGGTAAGCCGCCGTCTCCGACAAGACGCCTCATCGCCTTACCCACTCTATACGCTTAACGCGCGCCACGTACCACCCTAATGCCCCCTGTAAGACGCGGTTCGAATGGTCTGCTCCGGAGTGTTCCCGATCCAAACTTCCCGCGAACGGCGCTCTCAGTCGATGACGCCGTATTCCTGTCGCTTTCCGTAAGGCGAGTCTCCTTCACTGCATTTTGTTCTGATTGCTGTAATAGCTGTTATACAGTTATCCATGTATACAATTTATATTATGTATATATCACAAAAAAAATAAAAAAGCAACCTTTGTATGAAAAAAAATACAAAGGCTGCTCCCCTCACGCTTCCAATCTCCCGGAATTCCGGGCGTTCCTTACGCGGGACCGATGTACTCCGCATCGCCGAATCCGAGAATCGGCAGGAACACATAGGGCAGGAAAATCAATCCCACCGCGAACGCGCCGCTCATGCCGAAGGCCTGTGACAGCTTCACATACATGACGATATTCATCACGGCGCCGACGCAGGGAACAAAGGTCAGCAGAAACAGCCAGCCATTGCCGAGCGCCATGTCGAACAGGCAGTACATATTGTAGAACGGCACGATCGCCGCCCAGCCGGGCCGCCCGGCCTTCGTGTAAATCCTCCAGTTTGCCACGAGAACCAGAACGCACAGCGCGAGAAGCACGATGTAGCCCACGATCAGGAATCCCGCCGTCGCCGCGGTCACCGCGTCCGCATCGTTTGTCATTACAGTTGTCATATTCTTTTCCTCCTCACAAGAAAATATGCTTTGCCGCCGCGCCCTTACAGGCTCTTCAGGCGGTCCACAGCCTCCACCGTGTTCTCATAGCTGCCGAACGCCGTCAGGCGGAAATATGTCTCTCCGCTCGGTCCGAAGCCCGATCCCGGGGTGCCGACCACATTGGCATTCTCCAACAGATAGTCAAAGAACTCCCAGCTCGTCATACCCTTCGGCGCCTTCAGCCAGATATAGGGCGCGTTCACACCGCCGGACACACTGTAGCCGGCCGACTTCAGCCCGTCCAGAATATACGCCGCGTTCTTCATATAGTAAGCAACCAGCTCCTTCGTCTCCCGCTTGCCGGCCTCGCTGTACACGGCCTCGCCGGCTTTCTGGACAATGTAGGGCGCGCCGTTGTACTTCGTCCCGTGGCGTCTCGCCCACAAATCGTGCAGCGCGACATTGCCGACCTTCAGCTCCTTCGGAATGACGGTGAAGCCGAGACGCACGCCCGTAAAGCCCGCGTTCTTGGAGAAGGAGCGCAGCTCGATCGCGCAAGTCCTCGCCCCCTCGCACTCGTAGATGGTGTGGGGCACGTCCTCCTCCGAGATATAAGCCTCGTACGCCGCGTCATAGATGATCACGGAACCGTTCTTATTCGCGTAATCCACCCACTC
This sequence comes from uncultured Lachnospiraceae bacterium, assembly GCA_947586255.1. GTDB lineage: Bacteria > Bacillota > Clostridia > Lachnospirales > Lachnospiraceae > UBA3282. Next base: position 6,912 of record CANPXP010000013.1, read on the forward strand.
CTGCAGCTGCGCCTTCGTGATCGTCGATCCCGTGGGATTGTTCGGGAAGCACAGATAGATCAGATCCGGCACGGTCTTCGGCAGCAGCGGCGCGAAGTTATTGTCCGCCGTGCAGGGCATGTAGATGATATCGCTCCAGATGCCCGTATTCTCATCGTATGTACCTGTTCTGCCCGCCATGACGTTCGTGTCCACATAGACGGGATAGACCGGATCGCAGACCGCAATCTTGTTGTCCACACTGAAGATCTCCTGAATGTTGCCGGAATCGCACTTCGCGCCGTCGGACACGAAGATCTCATCCGCCTCGATCTTACAGTCTCTCGCCTTGTAATCATTGTCCGCAATCGCCGTCCGCAGAAACTCGTAGCCCAAATCCGGCGCGTAGCCGCGGAACGTAGCCGCGTCCGCCATCTCGTCCACCGCGCCGTGCAGCGCGCTGATCACTGCCGGGGACAGAGGCTGCGTCACATCGCCGATCCCCAGGCGGATAATCTTTTTGTCCGGATGCGCCGCCGCGTAGGCGTTGACCTTCTTTGCTATCGTGCTGAAAAGATAGCTGCCGGGCAGTTTCAGATAGTTGTCGTTCACTTTTACCATATTTATCATTTCCTTTCCTGTCGCGCGGCGAACGGCCCGCACACGGTACGCCCTCCGGCCTGACGCCGCGTCTATGCCGGAAATTCTCCCGCAAACACGCTGACCGCCGGCCCCGTCATGTAGACCGGACCGTCTGCGCCGTCCCACGCAATCTCAATCTCGCCACCTAATAGTTTAACAGTAACCGTATGATCCGTCAAACCGTTTAGAATACAGGCGACAGCCGTCGCGCAGCATCCCGTGCCGCAGGCCAGCGTCTCTCCCGTGCCGCGTTCCCACACGCGCATCTGCACCGTATGCCTGTCGATCACCCTGACAAATTCCGTATTGATTTTCTTCGGGAACCGCTCGTGCGTCTCAAAATACGGCCCGAGCTTCTCAAGATCCAAATGCTCCACATCGTCCAGAAAGACGACCGCGTGAGGATTCCCCATCGACACGCATGTCATTTTATATTCCCTGCCCTGTACGGTGATTGGCTCGCCGACGATGCGCTGCCCTTCTCTCCCGGGCAGCGGCGTGACGGGTATCTCCTCCGCCGCAAGAATGGGCGCGCCCATATCGACCTTGACCGTGTCCACTTTGCCGTCTTTCAGAAAAAGCTGCAGATATTTGATTTTTCCACAGCTTATGACACTTATGTCGGTTCTGTCCGTCATCCCGCTGTCATAGACGTATTTGCCCACGCACCGGATTCCGTTGCCGCACATCTCAGCCCTGCTGCCGTCCGCATTGTACATCTCCATCTCGAAATCCGCCTCCTCTGACGGATTGATGAAAATCGCCCCGTCGCCGCCGATCCCGAAATGCCTGTCGCTGATTCTCCTGACGAGCTCCGGCTTATCCTCCTGCAAAATGTGCTCCTCAAAACCGTTGATATAGATATAGTCGTTACCACAGCCCTGCATCTTCGTAAATTTCATAGAACCCCCGCCTTTCCGCCGCTCCTTTGCGGCCCTGCTCTCTCTTATACTCTATCATATCCCGTATCGTCTCGCAAATAAAGCGCGGAAATTGTATTTTATTGTGCAAAAAGTGCTGTTCCGTACAGGGAATCCAAAAGAAAGCATTCGCGCCGGACCCTTAATCACTCCCGCATCATCGCCAGCACCATCTGGGCCGTCTCCACCATGTTGGTGCCGCTGTCCATGCTGGATTTCTGTATGTAGCGGTGAGCCTCCTCCTCGGTCATGTGGTTGCGCACCATCAGAAGATCCTTGGCTTCCCTGATGACCGCGTCCTCCTCGGCGCTGCGCTTCTTGGGCTTCATCCTCTCCCGCCGCCGTCTGCGCATGATCGTCTGATTCATCATATCCACCGTGTTGATGAGGTCACGCACCTTGAACGGCAGCGCCAGGCTCATGATGTCGCTCTGCCAGTGTTCGTTCAGCACGGCATGAGAGGCCAGCAGAAGCATATCGAAGCCTTCCGGAAGGCAGTCGTGCAGCTCTGTATATACCATGTCCGCCATCTTGTAGCCGCAGATGACGATACCGTCGTTCAAATCCTGCATATGGCTCAGCGCCTGCGCGCCGTTGGCACAGGCCACCGCCGTCTGAAAGCCGTTCTTCATCAGCACGCCGCGGATTGCCCTGGAGTCTTCCAGCTTCGGCAGCACCACGATAATATTGCTCACACGATCACCTCCGTTCTCTCTGATTTTACTTTTACAACAAATTGTTGTATCAATAATTGTTCAGATATTCGTCAATCTCCCACGCAGTCACCTGGGAACGGTAGCGATGCCACTCTTCCTTCTTGGCCTCTATATATTTCTGGTAGGCGTGCTCGCCGAGCACTTCTTTCACCAGCGCATCCTTTTCCATATAATGGATCGCCTCGATCAGCGTGCCGGGCAGCTCCTTTATCCCGTTCTCGGCCCGCTGCGCGGCGCTCATCTCGAAGATATTGCCCTCGACGCACGCGGGCGGCATGATCTGATTGACGACGCCGTCCAGCCCCGCGCGCAGGCATACCGCCAGCGCCAGATAGGGATTGGCCGCCGGATCGGGAGAGCGCAGCTCGATCCTGACGCTCCCGGAGTGCGTGGAGGGAATCCTGATGAGCGGTGAGCGGTTCGTCACACTCCAGGCGATATAGACTGGCGCCTCGTAGCCGGGCACAAGCCGCTTGTAGGAGTTGACCAGCGGATTCGTGACAGCCGTGATCCCCTTGATGTGCTTCATGATGCCGCCGATAAAATAATACGCCTCTCTGCTCAGCCGGAATCTGTCGTTCTCGTCTATAAAAATATTCTTTCCGTCCTTGAATAATGCCATATTGATGTGCATGCCCGACCCGTTCACGCCGCAGGTCGGCTTCGGCATAAAGGTGGCGTGCATCCCGTGCCTTCTGGCGATGGTCTTGACCGCCAGCTTGAAAGTCATGATATTGTCCGCCGTGGAGAGCGCCTCGTCGTGCTCGAAATCCACCTCGTGCTGCGCCGGCGCGATCTCGTGGTGGGAGGATTCGATGACAAAGCCCATATCCTCCAGTGTCAGCACGATATCCCGCCGCGCGTTCTCCCCGAAGTCCACGGGGCCCAGATCAAAATACCCTGCCTTCTCGTGCGTGATCGTCGTCGGCAGCGCGTTCTCATCCATGTCAAACAGGAAAAACTCGCACTCCGGCCCCACCTCGAAGGAGTATCCCAGTTTCTCCGCCTCGCCGATCGCCCGTTTCAGAATATATCTGGGATCGCCCTCAAAGGGCTCGCCGCCGGGTCTGCACACATCGCAGATCAGTCTCGCCACCTTGCCCTGCTGGGGACGCCACGGAAAAATTTCAAAGGTGCTCAGATCCGGGTGCAGACACATATCGGACTCCTCGATCCTGGCAAAGCCCTCGATGGACGAGCCGTCGAACATACAACCGTTGTTCAGCGCCTTCTCCAGCTGGCTCGCCGTCACCGCCATGTTTTTCAAATTTCCGAACATATCCGTAAATTGCAGACGAATAAACTCAACGTCCTCTTCCTCCACCAGTCTGATGATATCCTGCTTCGTGTAATTCTTTCTCATAATTTCCTTCCTTTCCTCAAAGAAACTGCAGCAACCCCCGCACATATTCCTCTTGCTTCACGCGCAAAAGGGTATTCTTATCCCATCGAATAAGAACACCCTTGCTCTCGTATCAGCATAGCATTGAAACTATCCGTTTGTCAATCGGAGATTTCCGCGAAAGCGCCAGCCGCGCGAGGACGGCGAACCGGGGAACGTACGCCTGACCGGCATAATTTTGGCAGGCTCCTCATACATTATAGAAAAAGATTTTCCATGGGGATAGACTATGAGTTCCAAGACAAAGATCATCGTGCTGCACGTAAAGGAGTTGATATATACCGGCATTTTTGCCGTGCTCGGCATCCTTTTTATCGTTCTGCTCATCATCATGTTTCTGCCGAAGGAAGAGAAGCGGGAGACCATGTCGACAGTGACGCAGACGACCGAAAACACCTACATACCCGGCGTATATACGACCTCCCTGATCCTGAACGACAATGTGGTGGAGATCGAGGTGACCGTGGACGAGAAAAACATCAACTCCATACGCCTCATCAATCTCGACGAGGCCGTGGCGGCCATGTATCCCCTGATCCAGCCCTGCTTCGAGGATCTGTCGGATCAGATTATCACCAGCCAGAGTCTCGACGGCGTCACCTATCCGGACGACAGCAAATACACGTCCATGATTCTTCTGGACGCCATCACTTCCTCGCTCAACAAGGCGCTGGAGAACGAGGGAGACACCGAGTCCGAATAGATGGCGAAAAAGGCGGCCACCGCCCTCATCACAGCTCTTCGATCTGCCTCAGCCAGATTTCCGCGCTGGCGTCGGAGGGCATACGCAGATCGCCTCTGGGCGACAGCGCCACGCTTCCGACCTTGGGCCCGTCCGGCAGACAGGAGCGCTTGAACTGCTGCGCGAAGAATCTTCTGTAAAAGGTTTTGAGCCATTTCAATATGACACTTTTGTCATATTTCTTCTCAAAAGCGCGGCAGGCGATGCGGTAAACCTTCGCCGGCTCAAAACCGCAGCGCAGCATATAGTATAAGAAAAAGTCATGCAGCTCGTAGGGGCCCACCAGATCCTCGGTCCGCTGCGAGATTGCGCCGTCCACAGGCGGCAGGAGTTCAGGGCTCACGGGCGTGTCCAGCACATCCAGCAGCACCAGGCGCAGCCCGGCGTTGTCGCAGGTGTCCACACAGTACTGCACCAGGTGGCGTACCAGCGTCTTGGGTACGCCGGCGTTCACCCCGTACATGGACATGTGATCGCCGTTGTAGGTCGCCCAGCCCAGCGCCAGCTCCGACATATCTCCCGTCCCGATGACCAGGCCGCCCGTGCGGTTCGCCACATCCATCAGGACCTGCGTGCGCTCTCTGGCCTGTCCGTTCTCGTAGGCCACGTCATGCTCTTCCGGCTTCTGACCGATATCTCTGAAATGTACCGTCACGGCTTCCCTGATGTCAATCTCCCGAAGCGTCGCGCCCAGCGTGCGCGCCAGCTTGCAGGCATTGTCGTAAGTTCTGTCCGTAGTGCCGAAACAGGGCATGGTCACCGCCGTGATCTGCGCCCTGTCTATGCCCAGCATATCGAAGGCGCGGGCCGCGACAAGCAGCGCCAGCGTGGAATCCAGTCCGCCCGAGACGCCGATCACAGCCGACCGGCAGTTCGTGTGTTCGCACCGTTTCTTCAGGCCATAGGACTGAATCGCCAGGATCTCCTCACAGCGTTTCTCCCGCTCGGCGCGGTTCGCGGGCACAAATGGCTGTGGGGTGAAGACACGCGACAGCGCGGTGTCCTCCTCCTCCATATGGACCGGTATGATCCGATAGGCTTCGCTGTCCCCCGAGGCGAAGGTAGACATCCTGCGGCGCTCGTGGCGCAGTCTGTGAACGTCGATGTCCGCGTAGATATTTTCCGGCGAAAATCGTTTCGCCTCCGCCAGCACCTGTCCGTTCTCCGCGATGATGTTGTGGCCGCCGAATACGAGATCCTGCGTGGATTCCCCCTCTCCCGCCGAGGCGTAGATATAAGCCGAGATCTGCTTGGCGCTGGAGGCGCTCACCAGCATCCTCCTGTACTCCTCCTTGCCCACCGTCTCGTCGGAGCCGGACAGGTTCACAATCACCGTGGCGCCCGCCATAGCGTGCATGACCGCGGGCGACAGCGGCGCCCAGAGATCCTCGCAGAGCTCGCATCCCACCGTCAGACCGCTGGGCGCGTCCGCCGCGAAGAGAATGTTTGTGCCGAAGGGGATCTTTTTCTCCTCAAACACGATCTCCTGCACGCGCTCCTCACCCGCGGCGAAATGTCGCGTCTCATAGAATTCCGCGTAAGACGGGACATACCTCTTCGGGATGAAAGCCAATAACTCCCCGTTCTGCATCGCCGCCGCCACATTGTACAGCTTGCAGTCCTTCTCAAGAGGCAGCCCGACGAACACCAGGGCGTCGCTGCCCTCCGTCGCCTCCACCGTCTTAAGCAGGGCCTCTCTGGTCTGCTCGAGCAGAAGCTCCTGCAGGAAGAGATCGCCGCAGGTGTAGCCCGTCAGACACAGCTCCGGAAAAACGATGATCTTCGCGCCGTTCGTGCACGCCTCTTCAATCCCTCTGCATACTTCCTTCGCGTTGTACGCGGGGTCCGCCACCCTGATCTTCGGGGTCATCGCCGCCACTTTGACAAATCCGTGTTTCATGCCATATCATCTCCTGTGCATTATCATGTCTGCTTTTGGCCGTTTTCATACTCCTCACGACAGCGAGCGCGCCAGCTTCTCAAGCTCCTCGGTCGTAAACGAGTAGTCGGTATTGCAGAAATGGCAGTTCAGCTGCGCGCCCCGCCCTTCGTCGATGAGGCTCTGCAGCTCCTCCCTGCCTAGGCTCAAGAGCACCTTTTCCACCCGCTCTCTGCTGCAGTCGCAGCGAAAACACACCGGCATGGTGTCCGTGATCTCCAGCCCCATATCGCCGAGCACGCTCTCCAGAATCTGTTCCGGCGTATTGCCCTCCTCCAGCAGAGTCGTCACATGCGACATATGTGTCAGTTTTTCTTCCAGCCTGCCGATCACATCCTCGCCTGTGTAGGGCATGAGCTGAATAATAAACCCGCCCGCCTGCCGGACCGTGTTGTTCCGCTCCATCAGCACCCCCAGCGCCACGCTGGACGGAATCTGCTCGGAGGCCGCGAAATAGTAGGTCAGATCGTCCCCGATCTCCCCGGTGGTCAGCTCGATGGTCGAGGCATAGGGCTCTTTCAGTCCCATATCCTTGATGACCGTGAGCTCGCCGGTGCCGATCACGCCGCCCACATCCAGCTTTCCCGCGCTGTTGGGCGGCATCATCGCCTGCGGGCAGTCCGCGTAGCCTTTCACATGGCCCGCCGCGTCCGCCGTCACCGTCAGGCCGTGCACCGGACCGGTGCCGTTTACCTGCAGCGTCAGCAGGTCTTTTTCTCCTTTGAGCATACTTCCCATCATCAGGCCGCCCGTCATCAGCCTCCCCAGCGCCGCCGTCACCACGGGACTCAGGTTGTGCGCCTGTCTCGCGTATTCCACCGTCTCTCTCGATGTAACCGCAAAAGCGCGTATCTGCGCATCCGCGGCGGTCGCCCGCACCATGTAATCCGTCATCTCTCTCTTCCTTCCCGGGGACGTTTCCGACGTCCCGTTCCCTCTCTTCCCGCTCTGCGGCCTTTGCCGCGTCTCACCGGGCAGTGTCCGGCCTGCGCGCCGCAATGCGGACGCGCTCGCTCGTGCCTGTGACTTCCCCGTGCGTGTCCGCATCCGACGCCTCCAGGAAGATCAGACCCGCCCGCTCCACATAAGAGCGCATCTGCTCCGCCGTGTAGCCGCGCTGGTAGTGCGTCTCCTGAAAGCGCCGGTACAGATCCGTCCCCTCGTCCTCCCGCACAAAGATTGTCAGGTCATACTCGTTGATCCGCTCCTCCTCATGATAATAATTATCCCAGATAAAGCTGCACGCCTCCCGCTCCTCCGCGATGGTGGCGTCGCCGATCACAACCTCATACTTGTAGACCGTGTTAAAGTCGAAGAGGAAAAGGCCGCCGGGCAGCAGATAATTGCACACCAGCCGGAAGGTCTCCAGCACGTCCTCCTCCGTGAGCAGATAATTGACGCTGTCGCACACGCTGATCACAGCGCCCACCGCGCCGTACAGCTCGAAGGCGCGCATATCCTGCTGCAGATAGAGGATGTCCAGCCCGGACCGCTCCCGCTTCTCCATGGCGATCTGCAGCATTTCCTGCGCGCTGTCGACGCCGATCATGTCATAGCCGCGCCGCGCGAGCAGTTCCGTCATCGTGCCCGTGCCACAGCCCAGATCCAGAATCGTGTTGCGCTCCTGCCGCAGGTTCTCAGATATGACATTTCCGTCATTTTTCTCCTCATTTTCTTCGTCTTTTCCCGCGCCGTACTTTTCCAGCAGCCCCACCAGGCAACCGCACCACTCCGCATAGGGGGTATCGTCCATAAAAGTATCGTAGACCCGTGCAAAATCCGTGTATGCCTCCGTCATCTTCCCAGTCCTTCCATGCATTCCGCACGCCCGCGCGCCGTCTTGACCGCTCGCAGCGTCAGTCCACAGCGTCAGTCCGCCGTGTCCCGCCCGGCGCCGCCGATCAGCTCATGCTCCTCACCGCCGCGGTCCGTCCAGCGAAAGAGCGTGATTTCACCCTGAAAACGCCCCGTCCGCTCTCCGATCCGCTGAATCGGGAACACGAAGGTTCCGTGCTCCTCAAAGGGTTCGCCGCTCCCCAGCGTGCCGAGACTTTGACCGTTCACGTAGAGCGTCGTGCCGCCGGACTCCCCGACGATCGAGAGCCGCGTCCGCTCCCCGCGCGGCAGCGTGTAATCCCACTCGTACAGTCTGCCCTCCCTGACGAAGCCCACCCTGCCGCTCTCCGGCGTCGCCGCATAGAAAGCCCACTCTCCGTATGCGGCGTCGCTCTCCGCGATCACCTGCGCGCCCGACGCATCCGACGCCGGACACACCTCCATCTGTACTTCATAGGCCGGCTCGATCCCGACGTCGTCCCCATAGAGAAGATTCGTGCGCCCGAGGACGCCCTGCCGGGCCGCCGCCGTATCCGCCGCCTGTCTTATGAACGACCCGTACGCCGCCTCCGTCTCTCCCCACAGCTTGCCGCTCAGGATCGCCAGCGGCCGCTCGAAGCGCTCGTACAGATCGTACTCGCTGATCCCCAAGTCCAGCGCACCCGCCATATCGTTCCAGATCATGTAGGCCGCCCCGAGCATCTGCGGCGCGTAGCGCGGAATGATCTCCATCGACTCATAATCATAGAACCTGTTCGGCGTCCAACTGTCATACAGCGCCCCGTTATCCAGGTAGTCATAGCCGCCGCCCGGAATCACATACAGGTGATTGTTCTGCATATTGATGAGGGAGTATCCCGCCTCATACATTTCCCGCGGATCGGCCCACACGGTGCTCCACAGATTCATCTGCAGACCGTCGGGATCCGGCATCGTGCTGCCCTCCATATTGCTCAGGCTGCCCCACATGCGCACCGTCTTGCCCTCGGCGCGCGCCAGCGCCGCGATCTCGCCCGCGTAGACGCGGTACTGTTCCCCGTCGCCGTAGTACTCGTCCATGCCGATATTGACGACCTTCGCGCCCGCGAAGGCCGCGTCCTCGCCTGCAAGCGCCTCCTGCCAGATATCCTTGACTAACGCCACGGCGTCTCCGTTGTTCAAATCGATCTGATCCACCGCGTCCGGTCTGTCACTCAGCGCATAGGACGGGTACAGTTTGGTGATCGACAGGGAGTGCGCCGGCGTGTCGATCTCCGGCGCCACCGTCACGCCGTAATCCTTCGCCGCCTCCACAAACCGCGCGAACTCCTCCTTCGTGTATGCATAGTCCCGGGCGGTCAGCCGCTCCCCGCTCGCATTCGCAATGTCCGATTCCAGACGGAACGCGCTCTCCGCCGTCATGGCGCTCTCCACGGAATCCGCAAGCCCGCTGGTGCTCAGGATCACGTTGTCGTTCAGATGAATCGACAGATCGTTCATCTTATAGTAGGACATCTCCTCCAGAACGGCGTACAGCGTCTCCATGGAGACCGCCTTGCGCGCCACATCGATGCCGAAACCGCGCACCGCATAGAGCGGATAATCCCGTATCTGCCCCCGCGGGAGTTCGCACGTTCCCTCCCGGGCATAACTCTGCGAGAGAAGCTGCAGAACCGTCACGGTGCCCCAGCGCGCCCCGGTGGTCGTCTCTGATTTTATGACACATCTGTCGCTTATATCGCACACATAGCCTTCTTCGCCCAGACCCTCATCGGCCTCTGTCAGGCACAAGTACAGATCTCCCGCGCGCACATCCTGCGAGCCGCCCTCCTCGACCTGCACGCCGTTCGGCGCCAGCGCGCCGCACTCTTTGGCCAGAAGCTCCGCCACCCGCCACAGTCCGGTTCCCTCCTCCGCAACGATCCGCAGGCTGCCGCCGGACGCCAGCTCCAGTTCCCCCAGTCCGCCGCGCCACTCCGCCACAGCCGGAATCACTGCCGGGCAGTCGTTGCGGCGAAGCTCCTGCGCCTCGGCGAGATCCGCCTCCGCCGTCTCCCTCCCCGCACTGCCGTCAGAAGGCACCACAATCGAGCGAGCGACCTCTCTCGTGTCCGCAGGATCGCTTTGACTCGTCACCCGGAAGCCCACCGTCACTTCCTTGTCCTGAATCGTCGGGTAGATTGTACCGTCCGCGCCGATCACCTGTTCGTAATCCGCCCCCAGAAAAGAGACGTCATAGCCGGCCGGCGCCTGCGGCATCACCAGATACCTGCCGCCGTCCGCCGCCAAGCCGACAGACGGCTCCCCCAGCAGATAGGCGGCCGGCTTGTCCGCATAGACCTCGAACTCATAGAGAGACACATTCTGATAGATATCGGAATAGTCCTCCGGGTTCTTAGAGACAGCGAAGGTTCGGAGGCGCAGATATCTGACCGTGACCGGCTTATCCAGCGCGATCTCCTGCTCCTTCGTCTCCGGCGCAGTGTCAAAGGCGCGCAGCGTTCCCCAGTCCTCCCCGTTCAGGGAGCCCTCCAGCACGTAGGAGATCGCATTCCGCCGCTCCCATTTCAGGACAACAAAAGAAACTGAAATTTCTTCCGGAAATTCCAGTTCTATATAGTGGAAGGCGTTCTCCCTGTCATTTTCGCTGGACCAGCGCGACGAGCGCTCCGCATCGTCGCCGTCGATCGCCTTGTCCGCCGTCAGCTCCTCATTCTCCGTGCTGTCGCAGGTGGCGACAACGCCTCTTCCAAGCGCCAGATTGTCGCTCTGCCCGGCGCGCCGCACCGTCAGAGCCACGGCAGCCAGAACCGTGAGCGCCGCCAGAACGCACACACAGATTATGATGACCGATCTCTTTTTCTTCCTATCCATCGTCCGTCCGTCTCGGCGCGGCGCAGTGCCGCCCGCATTGTCCCTATCCCAGCAGCGCTCCCAGCAGCCCGTAGGACACAATTGACATGATGACCGTCGCTATGGCGATGCCGAGAAGCTCCGCAAGAATCGCCTTCTTAAAGTCGATTTCCAGAAGCGCCGCGATCAGCGAGCCCGTCCAGGCCCCCGTCCCCGGCAGCGGAATCCCCACGAAGAGCACCAGCCCCCAGAATTCATATTTCTTGATGCTGTCGCTCTTACTCATGGCCCGATTCTCCAGCTTCTCGATCAGCCCACGGAAAACGCTGACCTTCTTGAGCCACTTGAAGATCTGCCTGATAAAAAGCAGAATAAAGGGGATCGGTATGATATTGCCGATGATGCACAGCGGAATCGCCGTGGTGATCGGAACCGCCAGCAGACTGGATACAATCAGGCCGCCCCGCAGCTCCAGAATCGGTATCATCGAGATGATGAACACCACGATCTCCTTGGATACATACTTGCCCAGTGTGGCAGCAAACGCCGCCGCTAATTTTTCCATACTTTCTTTACCCGTTGTCCTTTCCGTCAATTTGCGTCCGCATCGGCCCGCGGTCTACCGTATAGTATATGTCCTTTCGCGCGAAAACTTGATCCGCCGCGCGAAATCATCCGCCCGCCGCGCCCTGCCCGCAGATCCCGGCGAGCGCCGCATACAGCGCCTCCATCTGCTCGTCGGTTCCTATCGTGATGCGCAGATAATTGTCGATCCGCTCCCTATTCCAATATCTGACATATATGTCGTTTTCTTTCAGCCGCTCGAAAATCTCCTTCGCCGGCACGCTCCTGTGGCTGGCGAAGATAAAGTTGGCATAGGAATCCGGAAACGTGAATCCCAGCCGGCTCAGCTCTCTCTTCGCCCGCTCGCGGGTCGCGATGATCCTGCCGCAGCTCTCCCGGAAATACGCCGTATCCCGCACGGACGCCGCACCCAGCTGCAGCGCCGGATAATTCATCGTGTAGGAGTTGACCGAGTACTTCACGTCGTTGAGATAGCCGATCAGCTTCGGGCTGCCCATGGCATAGCCGATCCGCACGCCCGCCATCGACCGCGATTTCGAGAAGGTCTGCACCACCAGAAGATTGTCGTATCGGTCGATCAGTCCCAGGCAGCTCTCCCCGCCGAAATCGATGTACGCCTCATCCACGATCACCACCACATCCCTGTTGGCGGCCACAATCTCCTCGATCGCATCCGTGGGCATCAGCACGCCGGTGGGCGCATTGGGATTCGGAAAAACAATGCCCCCGCAGGCGATCCCGCTCTTCTCCTCTATATAATCCTCGCGGCGGATCCGAAACGCCTCGTCGAGCGGCTGTCTCCTGTACGGAATCCGGTACAGATCCGCCCACACGTCGTAGAAGGAGTAGGTGATATCCGGAAAGAGAATCGGCCTGTCGGAATTGAAAAAGGTCACAAACGCCTGGCAGAGCACATCGTCGGAGCCGACGCCGATGAAGAGCTGATCCGTGCCGATCCCGTAATACGCCGCCAACTCCTGTGCCAGTTCTGTCTTCTCCGGAAAAGCCGGATACAGGCGCAGCTGCGCATCGTCCAGCGCGGCGAGCTCGCGCCGCACGCCGGGCGCCGGCGGATAGGGGTTCTCGTTGGTATTCAGTTTGATCACGCCCGCGCGTCTCGGCTGCTCTCCCGCCGTATAGGGCACCACCCTGCGCACATTTTCTTCCCAGCTCATATTGTAAACTCCTTCGTCTGTCTCACTATCTCTCTGTCCGCTCATCCGTCTCAGCGACAGACTCCTTCACGCCTGTCCGGTCCGCTCCCGCGCCTGCGCGGCCGCCAGATTGTCATACGTCTCCGCCTGCTGCGCGTCGCCCAGCGCCCGATAGCAGTCCGCCAGCCCTCGCAGCGGCATCTCGCCGCCTCTGCGGATATCCAGAATGCTCTCCGTCTCGTAAGCTCCATTATAGAACCAGACGATCGCCTCGTCCATATCCCGTTTTCCGTAATAGTATTCGCCCAGTTCGCAGCAGATCTCCGAACAGCCGTCGCAGGCAATCACCTTCATGGCATACTTGAAAAAATCTTCCGCATCGCCGCACAGCCTGGCCGCCCGCGCCGCCACACAGGCCGCCTCCTTGATCTCGTCCTCGCTCCGCTCCGTATCCTGACAGGACTGTCGGAAAAATTCCCGCGCGGCGATGAAATCCGCATCCTCCCCGGAGATAAAAAGCTCCTTGGCGTAGATGTTGTGCAGTCTCTTATCCGGCCTGACGCCCGCCTCCGTCATGCGCCGGAAGGCCGCCAGATCCCTGTCCTTGTGATTGTGCTCGGGCATGTGCAGAATCTCGATGTCGCTGTCATAGATCACCGGCTCCAGCCGCACCTGCTCGTGGATCGCCCCCATCCACCGGAACGTGCGCAGACGCTTAAAAAGCTTCGGCCGCAGCTCCCTGTCGTAATTGTAGATCGTGCCGCTCTCTAGCTGATTGGCATAGTACATCTGCACGATGTCGATCTCTGCAAGAAGCGTCTCCTTGAGCCGCCGGAAAGCCTCTCTGTTCTCCTCATCCAGCACCTCGTCCGCGTCCGCAGAGTAGATATAGTCCATGCCGGCCCTGGAAAAAGCGAAGTTTCTGGCGTCCGAAAAATCGCCTGTCCAGGCGAAGTCATAGACCTTGTCCGTGTATCCGGCCGCAATCCGCTTCGTCGCGTCCGCGGAGCCGGTGTCCACGATAATGATCTCGTCCATCAGGTCGGCGATGCTGTCCAGACACCGCGCCAGCACTCTCTCTTCATTTTTGACTATCATGCACAGGCTGACTGTGACCATCCTCTGACTCTCCCCGGGCCCGGCTTCCGCTCCGGCCGCCTCCTGTTTGTTGCTGCATGTTCTTCGCTTTACCATATATTTTCTTTCGCTTGTCTGTAATAAACCGACTGCTCCATGCGATCGTCCACGTGTAGCAGGCTTCTCGCCCGTCCGGCCCGAAGCTCCATATCCGCGTAGCGGTTTCTGCGCACGAAGCCGCGAGAAGGACAGAGACGATACAGCGTCGTGCAGGACAAGTCCGCCATGCGCTCCCGCAGGCACACGAGATAGCCGCCGCCGTTTCTGCGGATCGCGGTCCGCCCCAGATAACAGTATCGGCTGCCGTTCCAGTTGTAGACGCGCACCGTGCGGCTGCGCACGAGATGCAGCAGGATTTCCAGAAAAAGCGCCAGAAGCAGCAGCGCTGCCACCGCCTGCAGACTCTCCCGACCGATTGTATGATTCAAAAAAAAGCTGCCCATCACATCAATCCTTTCCGGCTACCGCATTCTCCCGGCGCCCAGCCACCTGTTTTATATCTCCTCCGCCAGCCGCACTTCCCTCGCGTTGACGTCTCCGTACAACTCCAGTTCGGGGATCGCCTGCAGGAACTTAGTAAACTGGGAATATCCGTAATTCTTGGGTTTGAAGCGCGTGTACTTCTGATGCACACTGTTGCTCAGCTCATTGACGCCGATTCCGTCCCTGCCATGCTCTCTGACAAGCTCCTTGATATAGTCCGTGACCTCTTCCGCCGTCTCCATGCTCGCCGCCAGCTCCACATTGAGTCTGGTGTTGTTCTTGACGAGTTTCAGGCTCGGGATCTCCTCCAGGAAGCGTGAGAGAAGGCTGTAACCGTAGTTGCGCACATCAAAATCGGGATATTTGTTCAGCAGACGGCTGCCGATCTCCCCGAGTCCGGTCTTCTTGTCCTTGTTCTCGTTTTCCGTGATGATACTGATGATCGCGTTCTCGATGACTTCCTTGCTGATGGAGGTGGATTCCTTGTCGTTGCCGCCGCTCTTCGCCGCCGTTTTCCTGCTCTTCGTCCCCTTGCCCGAAGCGCTGCCGGCAGTCTTCGCGTTCCCCTTGCCCTCATCCAGCTCCTCCTCGTCCTCATCGATCAGGTTCTCTAAAACGGTGAACTGCGAGCAGGCCGTGCGGAAGGAGCGGGGTGTCTTTTCCTCCCCCATACCCACGACCACCATGCCTGACTCTCTGAGCCGGATCGCCAGCCTCGTAAAATCACCGTCGCTCGACACGATGCAGAAACCGTCCACATTGCCTGTGTACAGAATATCCATCGCGTCGATGATCAGCGTGGAGTCCGTCGCGTTCTTGCCCACCGTGTTGCTGAACTGCTGCATGGGCGTGATGGAATTTTCCATCAGCTTCGTCTTCCAGCCCTTGGCGTGCGTGCTTGTCCAGTCCCCGTACGCCCTGCGGTATGTCACGATACCGTGCTTCGTCATCTCGTCCATGATCGCGGCAATATATTTGGAAGAAATATTGTCCGTGTCAATCAGGATCGCAAATCTTTTATCTTCCATAACACCTGATTTCCTTTCTCTCTTGCTCCTCCACTATAATTTCGCGCGCGCTGCGGAGATCATCTCGACATTAAATCACGATTTAATATTTGTGTCTTTAATTTCCTTTCATCGGCGACACGCGCGTCATATTTATTCGATTTCAATGCCTGGATTTATAAAAATAACTGTCGCACTTTTATGCGTCTTCATAAAGAACATAAGTTATTTATATGCGTTTTCGCGATGCTTTTCCGCAATTTTACACATGTTTCCACCGTTTCTCCTCCGCCGGACGTTCCGTCCGTTTTCCTCTCACTCGATGGGCACATGCAGCTTCAGCTTCACGCACTCCTTGATCATCTTCACGCAGTTGTCCCACCCGATTTTGGAGCTGTTGAGCATCAAATCGTAATTTAACGGATCCTTCCAGTTTTTGCCTCTGGTATAATATTTGTAATAGTCTGCCCGATACTTATCCGTCTTGTGCACCAGCTCCTTCGCCCTGCTCTCGGACACCTGCATCCTGTCCATAACAGTTGTTATGCAGTCTTTTTCCGGCGCTTCCACATAGACGCTGACGACATTGGGCTGCTCTCGGAGCACATAATCCGCACATTTGCCGATCACCACGAAGGACTCGGTCTTGGCGAGCTCCCTGATGATCTCGGACTGGATATTGAACAGATTGATGTCCGACGTAAACTCCTTGTCCCTCGGCTCCACCACATAAGTGTACGGAATCTTCATCAGATGCTTAATCGCATAACTGCCGCGCAGCTTCTCGTCCACCTCCGCGAACAGCTTCTTGTTGATACCGCTGTACTCTGAAGCCATGTCCAGCAGCTGACGCTCATAGCACGGGATCCCCAGCTCCCCCGCAAGCTGCACGCCGATCGCCTTGCCGCCGCTGCCGAAACCGCGCCCGATCGCAATTACATAGTTATCCATACGCCATTCCTCCTTATCTGCCGCCCGCTTTCCGCCTGACCGCTTCGGCTTTCGTGAATCGCCTGCCGTATCGACAGGCGATTCTGGAGTCTATTTTACCACAAATATCCTTCCGTGAAAAGAACGGACTTGCCTCAGGGCCGCAAATCCTCCGCGAGCTCCACCGTGTAGCCGCCGTCCGCCCCGCGCGTGATGACAAGCGGCCGGAGCGCGCAGTCCGTGACGCGGTAGCCCTGCGCCGTAAGCGACACGGTAAACTGCGCCGCCCCGCCCTTCACACAGCTTGCCTCCCGCTGGGCGCTGACGTAGTTGCCAACGGAATACCAGACCGTCATCTCCCGCCCGCCCTCGCTCCGCAGCGTCTCGCAGGGCTGCAGCACATGGGGATGCGCGCCGACCGTCACATCCACGCCGCTCTCCAGGAAAATCTCCGTCCACCGGCGCTGCGCCTCGTCCGGCTCTTCGGCATACTCCGTTCCCCAGTGGACAAACACAATGACGATATCCGCCTCCGCGCGGGCTTCTGCCAGCTGCCGTCTGATCCGCGCCTCGTCGTCCAGCACGTACACGGTATCGTTTGGTTCTCCCGGCTCCGCGTCGCCGTTCACGCCATAGGTGTAGTTGAACAGGGCGATCCGCGCGCCGCCCCGCGCAATCACCGTATACGCGCAGTCGTCCGCGCCCTGCCCGTCCGTAGCAGCAGCCCTCTTTCCGGCATCCTCCGGCTGAAGTCCCAGACAGCGCACACCCCGCGACATATAGTATTGTTCCGTAAACCGCGCGCCCTCCGCGCCAAGATCCAACGCATGGTTCGTGGCGTATGTCACGGCGTCAAAACCGGCGTCAACCACGGCCTGCCCCACAGCGGCGGGCACGCCGAATCTCGGGTAATCCCCGTAATCCGCGGGGTCGGCCGCAAGCGGCGTCTCCTGATTGATGACGCAAATGTCGCTTTCTTCGATCATCCGCCGCACTCCGTCGTCCGCAAACAGGAAATCAAAGCGGCCGTCCCGCTTCTCCAACCCGTAGCGCCAGATCGGTTCATGAAGCAGAAGGTCGCCGAAAACCGTAAAGGAAATGTCCGTGTCCTCCCGGACAAAGCCCCAGGAATCCCACACCCAGCTGCCGATGCCGCCGTCCGTGTCCGTGATGAGGAGCCGCTGCCGCCGATCCGCCGCCTGCCGTAGCTTACTCACATCTGCCGCATCCGTACCTTCGCTTTCGGTCGTCTCCACGCCTGCCGCTTCTGCGTCTCCATCCTGTTTTGCTCCGCCGTCCTGCACCGCCAGCGTCGCCGCATTCACGCCGATATAGGAAGACTGCCATTTCGGTCTGACCGCGCCGTCCTCGCACGCATAGACGAAAATGTGCTGCGACCAGGTTTTCTCATCCTCCTCCACCCAGAAGGGACGGCTCGTCCCGAACCGCCCCACTCTCCAGCAGAGCAGCACCAGCTCCTCCGCCCCGTCTCCGTCCACATCGGCAAAGTGCGCGTCCTGCACCTTGATTTTTCGCGGCGTTTTCCATATGACACTACCGTCATAAGTCACGCATACCGCCTTCCGCCTCACCGTTGCCTCATACCGCTGTGACGCATCGGCCGCGGCTTTCTCCTGCCAGACGATCCACCCCGGCAGAGGGCCGCCGTTTCTCCCGCCGTACAGCACCGCCACCAGGAAGAGGAGCAGAACCGCAAGCTGCGCCGCTTTTTTCCGCATACCGCCGCCCGCGCCGCTACTCAACACGGTATCCCGTCGTCCACGCCGGCTTCATGTCCGACAGGTCTGTCGGTTCGTACATGCCTTCCTCATTGGGCATGATGCCCAGCATCTGCCGCCACTTTTCATCGGTGAGCCTCTCTTCCATGGGCCAGGAGAACTGATAGAAGCTGTAGGCGCTGCCCTGGGCGATCTTCAGCTTGCCGTCCACCCGCACGATTACGCGAATCAGGGACGGGCTGCCCGTTCCCACCTCCAGCACCTCCCCGTTGGGGTCTGTAGCGATATCCGCCACCGCCGCCGCCGGGCATTCCATGGTACTCACGCTCTCCTCACCGTTCTCCGAGACCGCTTCCGTCCAGAAGTGTTCGATGGAGCCGCCGTAGCCTCTGATGAATTCGTACTCTTCCTCCGTCAGCGTCTCGTCCCGCAGCTCCTTCTTCGATATCTCCAGCAGCGTGTCCGCGATCTGTGCAAGACGTGCCAGATCCTCCTGCGCATCGACGGTCAGCATCCCGTATTTCTGAAGCCCCGCGGCCGTCCGGTCGGCCAGCTCGGCGAAGCGGGCGTACACCACAGGCTCCGGCTCCGCGTAGCCTCTGTCGTCCGGCTCCTGCTCCCAGCCGTCGCCGCCCATCTCGGCCATGACCTGCTTCGTATAGAGGATCGTGTCATGCTTCAACTCCGCGTAGCTGCCCGCAAAGCACTCCAGATCCTTCTTCGCCCACTGCTCTCCCTGCATGAAGGTCGGATAGCCCTCGCCCTTGACTTCCAGAAGCGGCCGAAGCGTGTTCAGCCAGCCCGCGTACAGGCTCGCCGACCAGAGTTCCTCATTCTCCTGAGAGAGCGTCCCCTGCAGCTCTTCCATGTGCGCCGTGTAATTCTCATAGTCTGTGTCGCCCTGCTCTTCCAGAATCTGAAGCGCAATACCGCTCCCCAGCGCCGCCGGGACGTCCAGCACATCCGGCAGCATGCGCCGCTGCCCCTGGCTGTTCTCCAGGACGCTGCGATAGATCAGCCGCTGCATGACGGCCGCGTCCACCGTGAAGCGCTGTCCCATAAAGCGGAAGCCGGGAATCACGTTCTCCTCGCCTTCCCACACCGGAACCGTGTAGATCTGCGGCGGCGGAAGCTCCCCTGTCTTCCGGTGAAAAAGCGCAAAGGCCGCCTCATCCTCCGTCAGCCCGCTGACAGATACGCCTTCTCCGTACGCCTCCCGCAGAATCGGCAGATACTCGTTCACGCCGGGATCCTCGCTGGCCCCCGTGAAGAAGGCCGTCACCTCATACACGGACTGCCACAGCGCGTACGCCTCCTCGTCCTCAGACAACATCTGTGTGATGAGAAGCGCGCTCCTGTCCCTCTCCTCGTCCTCCTGCCCGAAGAGACACCTGCCGTACCACATCATCGCCCGGAAATACGCCTCCAGCAGCTCATCGCCTGCATAGTAGCCGCGGGGGATATACTGGGTGTAATCCTCCATCATCCCCGTCAGCGCAGAGTCGGCAATGCCCTCCGCCCGTTTAATATGCTCCAACTCATAAATCGCCGTCTCGGCCGCACAGTCCGGAATCTCCACGGTGTCGTCCAGCAGCTTCGCCCCCACTGTAAAAAAAGCGACATTCCGCGCGGCGGCGTCCTCCCACGCAGTTCCCTGCATCTCATCATAATATGCCAGGCTGTCCTCCAGAAGCCTCCCGCTCAGCTCCGTCACACGCTCCGCCAGATAGTCCCGCTCGATTCCCTTCAACAGATAGGAAAAATACAGGTGATAGGTGTGCATCAGCGAGTCCACCGTCACGAAGCTGGCAAGCTGTTCATAGCGGTTCCACTCGTACTGCTCGAAAAACTCTTTGCCCGTATCGCCCACAATACAGAAGCCCTGCCGCGCCAGCATGTCCCCCTGCGCTCCCTCTGCCAGCCAGTCTCCGAACTGCCACAGATTGTCAATATTGCTCAGATCCGCCGCCACCTCGTAAGGCGCTACGGCGGGAACCACCTCCGCGTCTCTGACGCGCACCTCGATCCCGCCCGTGAACAATTCGCCGGTTTGTCCGTTCCCGGCCTCATCCTGCGCCGTATCCGCAGACGCGCCGCTCTCCGTCTCCTCCGCGGCATCTCCCTGCCCGCCGTCCGCTTCCTGCGCCTCGTCCCGCGCGCCCTGCAGCGCGTTCTCCGGTGCCGCGCTCTCCTCTGTGCCGCCGCAGGCAGCCAGCGTTCCCATAAGCAGCGCGGCCGCGGTCAGTATTGCAAGTCCTCTCTTTCTCATAGCGATCTCCTTTTTGTGGTTTTTATTCGTTATTATACCATATCCGCCGTAATTTTACCTTGTTTTCCTCTAAGATACCTCTAAATCATATCACAGGTTGGCTTTTGGAAATATTAAGATTATAATAGAAAAAAACAGACAGATCAGATACGGAGATTTCCATGCAGAACCATAAAAAACGCAAAATTATAGCAGTCACGGCATTCCTCCTGCTGCTCGTTCTCGCGGGCGGCCTGGCGGTTCTTCTGCCGCGGACAGGAAGCCGAGAGCGCGGTGGCGAAGCCCGGATTCTCGCCTACGCCGTCCCGGAGGCGCTTTCCGACGCCCCCGCGGAACCCGCGCGCAATCCTTACCCGGACCTGAGCGTTCCCACCTACCTCACGAAAATAGACGATCTGTACTTTCTGGTGGACTGCTATCACAACCAGATCATCTATCACGACAATCTCACCGACCCGCTGACGGACTGGCTGGTTCTGACGAACGAGATCGACAAGGGACACACCATCGCGGGAGACGGCACGGTATTGCTGGCCGACGACACGGAGAACAACCGTATTCTCGTCTTTGAGCGGCGGCAGGATGCCTTCGTCCACACACAGACCTTCCCGGATATCGGCGACAGGCCACACTATATCGTCTATGACGAGCCCACGGACACCTTCTATGCCTGGAGCTCCATGAGCGGAGAGATGTATCTGTTTTGCCGCGAAGAGGGCGGCAGCCGCATGTACTTAAGCGAGATCCGCCGCATCGAACAACTGAACGGCGTCTATGTCCGCTCTTTTACGATCATGGACGACGAAATCTGGTTTGTGTCAGGAAACGCGAGCATCCTGCGCGCCGATCTTGACACCTTCGAGATTCTGGACACTTATCCCGTGCCTGACAGCATGGCGGGCATGATCCAACTCACCAGAATACAGGACTATTACTACATCACCATATCCACGGACATCACGGGGAACCAGGACTACGCCACGATCATCCGCACCCGCGATCTGTCGGGACTTGCGGACGGCAATTACGAGGATATCTACGCATCCTTCATCGGCGGCGGCACACCCTACTACATCACCGCCATAGACGACAGCTATTACCTGACGGAGCACAGGCTTCCCGGCCATTCCGTCTGGCGCTTCCGCGTGGAGAACAACGAGCTGAAGGACGTTGAGACAATCTACTGACTATTCTTCCACAAATACACCGGCCAGCGCGTCCTCCGGACTCACCAGCGCCGGTCCCTCATTGGCCGCCGTGGCGTTCTCCGCCACCTCCTGTGGATCCTCGTACTCCTCCTCCTTCTTCTCCTCGTCGCCCCAGAGCGTATCGTACTCCTCTTCCTCTTTGCCTTCCTGCTCCTTCTGGCGACGCACCATCTCGCCGGTCGTCTTGGCCGCCTGATACAGCTCGTAGCTGAAATCCATCAGCTTCTTCTCGTCGGCCTGCGGCACACGCGCTCCTTTCATAAGGCGGCGCGCCACCTCCATAATTTTGCCCATTTCCTCGCCATACTTCTCGTAGGCGTCCGCCTGCTGCTCGGCCACCGCCGCATTCCAGTATGCGCTGTGCTGCTCCGCCAGCTCGCTGAGATAGTCCTGATACTCCTCCTGCTTCTCGTTCAACTCTTTGATCGACAGCTCCAGAATCGCGGCGTCCTTGCTGAACATGGACTTCTCCTCGTCATTCTGCGCGATCTCCCGGCGTTCCTGCACCTGCTTCAGACGCTCCGACAGCATGCGCTTCTGCTCCTGATACGCCTTGACCTGCTCTCTGTAAATCTGCTGCGCTTCTCCAATCTTCATATCGGCCTCCTTGTATCACTAAATATATCGGCCAGCCGCAGCGTTTACTTAAGCTGCAGTCTGCTCAGCAGCGCCTCCTGCAGAATCCGGGAAAAATTATAGTTTTTCTCAACCGACGGGGTCCCAGTCTCTACCCCACAATCGTGCCGCCGTTGGGATGCAGCACCTGCCCCGTCATATAGCTCGCGTCGTCCGAGGCTAAGAACACATAGCAGGGCGCAACCTCGCAGGGCTGTCCCGCCCGCATCATAGGCACCTGCGCCGTTCCGCTGCCGAAGGTCCGCACCTCCTCCGCGGAGTACGAGGCCGGGATCAGCGGCGTCCAGATCGGCCCCGGCGCGACCGCGTTGACACGAATGCCCTGACCCGCCAGTGACAGGGATAACGATCTCGTGAGCGCCACAATCGCGCCCTTCGTCGCGCTGTAGTCGATCAGATCCTTGTTGCCCTCAAAGGCGGTGACAGAGGTTGTGTTGATGATGCTTCCGCCTGCCTTCATGTATGGCAGGGCGCTCTGAATCAGCCAGAAATAAGAAAGGACATTCGTGCGGAAGGTTGTCTCCAACTGCTCCCTGCCGATGTCCAAAATACTCCTCTGAATAAACTGCACCGCGTGATTGTTGACCAGAATGTCAATGCCGCCGAAGCACTCCGCCGTGCCCCGCACGCACTTTTCGACGGCCGCCGGTTCCTTGAAATCCCCCGCGAACAGCAGGCATTTTCTGCCCATCTCCTCTATCCGCGCCGCCGTCTCCCGCGCGTCCCGCTCCTCATCATAGTAGGCGATGGCTACATGGGCGCCCTCCTTTGCAAAGGCATAGGCCACCGCCCGGCCGATGCCGCTGTCGCCGCCCGTGATGAGCGCAGCTCTGCCCGCAAGCTTTCCCCGCTCTCCCGTGCGCTCAGCGACGGGCTTCGGTGCCATGACATACTCGAAGCCCGGCTGTCTGTCCTGGTGCTGCGGCGGAAAGGGCGCCGGAATATCTTCACATCTCGTAATACATTGTCGCATATCGGATTCCTCTGTCAATCTAGGTATCACGATATTATATGCGGCGTTTTCCGATGTGAAACCGATTCCCATCCGCCCATTTATCAAAATCAGTTCAGGCGCGCACGCTCCATCGCCAGCATCGTCAGGTCGTCGAACTGCGGCGCTTCTCCCACGAATTCATCCACCGCCGCCTTGACGTTCTTCAGAAGCTGCTCCGGCGACGCGGACGGATCTCTGTTCAGCGCCTCTATCATCCGATCCGTACCGAACAGCTCATTCTGCGCATCGGTCGCCTCCGGCACGCCGTCCGTATAGACGAACAGGCAGCCGCCCTCCTCGATCTCCATCTCATATTCCTTATAGCGGAGACCTTCCATACCGCCGGCAATCATACCGTGCTTATCCTTGAAGAGTTCAAACGTACCGTCCGCTTTGCGCACGGCCGGATACTCGTGTCCGGCGTTCACCGCCGCAATCTTTCCCGTCGCGATATCCATGATTCCCAGCCATACCGTCACAAACATGCCCTCTTTGTTATTCTCGCAGAGCAGGTTGTTGACCGTCTCCATAATCTCCTTCGGCGAGTCGGAAATCTGCGCCTGGTTTTTGATCAGCGTCTTGGAAATCACCATGAAGAGCGCCGCCGGCACACCCTTGCCGGAAACGTCCGCAATCACCATCGCCAGATGGTTGTCGTCAAGCAGGAAGAAATCATAGAAATCTCCGCCCACCTCCTTCGCCGGCGTCATCGACGCATAAATATCGAATTCCTTCCTGCCCGGGAACGGCGGGAAAATGCAGGGAAGCATATCCGCCTGGATCTGCGTGGCAACGGAGAGTTCCGCGCCGATCCGCTCCTTCTCCGCCGTGATCTCCCTGACCTCCGTGATATACCTCTTGATGCGCTCCGTGAGCGACTGGAAGGACAGCGCCAGAAGCTGCGTCTCATCCTGCGTATCCTCTTCCCAGACAAAGTCAAGGTTGTCGCCCTCGATTGCCCCGACTCTCTCCGTAAGTTTGTTGATCGGCTTTACGATCAGGCGCGTCAGCCGCAGGGTCGCCAGCACTACGACGAGGAATACGATGAGCACAACGCCGAACATAATCTTGACGGACAGTCTGATCTTTTCATCTATGCTCACAACGACTCTGTTGTTCAGAGTGTTGACGTTCTCAATCAGCGCCTTCGTCGGAGCCTCCACCCTCTCGCCGGACAGAATGATCAGGAAAGACCACCCCACCGTCTCCATCGGCGCATAGGCGACATAGTACAGTCTGCCGTTCAGATCCACCTGCGCGACGCCTTCCTCGCCCGCCACGGCCTTCTCCGCGACCTCGGCGAACGCGCCGTTCTCCACCGTGTTCAGGTTCGTCCCCGCCTCGTCCGCGCCGAGCGCCTCTCCCTCGAGCGTGGCGACGATCACCTCGCCGTCCTGGTTGATAATGCACGCGTCTCCGGATTCGTCCGGTTCAATCGCCCTGACGATCGCCTCTATATTATCCAGGTACATTCCCGCGCCGGCGACGCCCACCAGCTTGTCGTCGTGAAAGATCGGCACGCCGCACATGATGCCGATTTTCTCCGTGTGCGCGTCCTTCGACACCGGCGTATAGAAGGGCGCTCCCGTCTCCTTCGCGCCGATATACCAGGGCCGCGTCTTGGCTTCATAGGGCATGATATTGCCGTTCTCGTCGAATTTTTCGCCGGAGATATAATCCGCCTGGATCATGATGCCCGTCTCTGTCGCGATATAGTCCGACACCATATTGTCGCTGTTTTCATTGACGGCCAGCAGCAGATCCTGCGTGTTCCCCAGAAGCTGCGTCTCTCTTTGAATCTGCGCATCCCCGGTATCCGTCTCCTCCGAATAGAGAAGCTGCACCGCCAGCGCGCCGTCGTTGCCGCTGTCCGGAAGCGGAATATCCCTGCCGGGATAGCTCTCCGCCCCGTCATAGGCCCGCTGCGCCGTATTGGCAAGCATCTGGACGCTTTTCTGGAAATCCTCAAATATGGCGTCCGCCAGATCCGCCTTTCCTTCCGCCAGTCTCAGGATATGCTCGGTCGTGACCTCCTGCATCGACGCGGAGGACAGTTCTTCCGTCGTGTCCCCCATCTGCTCGCTGGATTCCACCATCTTATCCCGGACGTCCTTGAGCTCAATGAAGAAAATCGCGCTGATGGCCAGAATGGTACAGAACGAGGCAATTACCATCGCCCTGAAAATTTTGCGGAACATACTCTTTTTTGACCTCTTATCCATAAAATTCCTCAGTCCTCTCCCATAAAATGTTCAATGTCACGCCTGATTTCGTCAAAGGCCTCCGTCAGCGCGTACTTCTCCATATGTAATGAAACCCCGCCGATCCACTGCATATACATTCTCTCGCTGACGCCGCACAGGGGCTTTAATCCCGCAAAGAAGAACCCCATCTCTTTCAGTTCCTCATATTGCCGATAGACGGCGGGCGTACTGATCGACAGCAGAAGCTGTATCACCCAGCCCGTCTCCTGCGCAAACGAGTCGATCAGCTCCCGCATCTTCCGCGCCAGATTCCGTCCGTCCCTGATGACCCGGACAATCGCAATGCGCTGCATCGCATCTGTCTTCACCGTGATCTCCGCCTCGTCCGAAATCTCCTCCCCATCCGCCGCAGGCTGACCGGCGGACGGAACGGGCGCAATCGCATAGCCGACTCCAAGCCGCCTGTATATCTTATCCGCGAAGGCCGCGATCTCCGCCGGGAGGAATATCGTCCCCGCGTCCTTCTTCTCAACGGCCTTGATCATGATCCCTTCGGAGTACTTCTCGCACGCTTCCTTCTGATAACTGTTCACCATCCGTTCCGTCAGAAAGCTTCCCAGCCTAAACCCCGTCGGCGTCATGCCGTATTCTCCGCATATGATCTGCGTCACCTTATGAAACGTTACCGCATGTACAAACAGCGCGCACGGGCGCATACGCTCCGCAAGCGGCAGGGTATAATCCACCAGCGCGCCCGCCAGTCCGTACCCGCGGTACCGCTTGTGGATAATCTGGGAAGCCGGCTCGATATAGTCCTCCTCATCGTCCCGGTATATCTGAAAAATTTCCATCCCGGCTATCTCGCCTTCGGTCTCCGCGACGAAAAAGCGGTAATGCGGTCCGGTTGCGTCCTCCCTGATTTTATCAATATCATAGAAATCCCGTTTAAAATAGCTCTCTCCGTATTCCTCCGCCACACAGCCGGCGATTCCCTGCTCGTCTCCCGGCGCAAACGGCCGCATCAGAAAAACCCGGCGGGCGCCGTCCTCGTGTGACGCCAGCTCCACCTCTCTGCTCTCAAACTCTTCCATAATATCCTCCTACAAAACTACCACAAGATTATTCATGCCGAAGGTATTCTGATAGACCACCGATTTCGCCTGGCGCACCACCATTTTCATGCCCAGAGCGTCGTCCATAAGCATCTCCTCGACGCTCATTTCCTCGCTTCGTTTCCGATACCATGCCACGGGGTCGAATTTGACGCCGCCGCACCGGATACGCATGAGCAGTCCCTCCTCATCCAGAAAAATCCGCACGTCGATATACTCGCCGGAACGGTCCTTCATACAGTGCTCATTGATCGTGACCAGAAGCTCCTCCAGCGCCATGGGCAGAAATTTCTGAATCTTCCGCTCAAGCTGATGCTCCTCGCAAAACTTCGCCATTCTTCCGGAGGCCTCCACCGCTCCCACGGCGCTGTTTTCCACCGAAAATGAAATATAGCTGTCGTCCGACATCCCGTCAATATACAGCAGCGTCCCGATCCTCTGCGGATGACGGGCGCGGTCCGCCAGACCCATAAGGAGCATCACGAGGGCAGAGGCCAGCTCCGCCAACAGAAACGATGTATAGAAAAGTTCCCGGTGCCCCGACGCGAAGAACGCCCCTGCAAACAGAACCACAAAGGCGAACGACCTGGCAAGAACCAGCAGACAGGACAGAAACACCTGTTTCAGCGACGTATAATAATAAATGTAGACGTTCAGCACCGCCGCCGGAATCAGACTGACAAAAATCCATCTGACCGCCGCCGCCGTCTCAGAGACGGCCGGCTCCGTGTTGATGCCAAACGCTCTCGCTATGTAGGAGGCCGCTGCCATCGCGACCACGCACATACCCACATGAATCCACACGGCATACCTGCCCGCTTTTTTTACCAGCATGCGCAGACTCTCCGTGTCCTTCTCGACGTAGAAAATCCCCGCCAACGGCGCGATCGTCTGCCCGCTTCCCGACACAGTGGCCGACGTCAGATTGATGATGGAGCAGGCCACGGCGAATTCCGACGCCCCGGTCGTCCCGAGATACCGCAATACCCACGCGTTGAGGACTGTCGTCCTGAGCATGTTGCACAGATTGTTGAGCCCCGCCGCGCTCCCGCGCGCCCAGACACTGCGCGACAGCGGCACGATGTCCTTCCATCCGACAGCGCCCGGCCTGATTATGCCGCCCTTATGCTTAAACAGGCAGACAATCCCGACGCCGTCTGCGATCGCCGTGCTGAGCACAACCGCCAGGCTGATCCCGGGCAGGCCCAGCCCCAGACGCAGAAAAAGCAGGACAAAAATCACATCCGCCGCAAGCATGCCCCCGAAGATGGCCGCCGCCAGGGACGCCCGCCCGTCCAGCCGCAGGAAGTTGAAGGAAAAATACATCAATGTCGTCAGGAAACCGAAGATAAGCGTTATGCGTGCATAGTCAAGCGACACGTAGTACAGCGCCGCATCGGCCCCCATCAGACGCATAAAATCCTCAAAAAAAGCCACGCACGGGATTGTCACGACGACCGGGATCAGAATCGACGCCGCAAGCGCGTAGGTCGTGCAGGCCCGCACACGCCCGTAATCCTCCAGACCGATCGCGGCGGACGCCTCAGAGGAGGCTCCGATATTGATCAGACAGCCCAGCATTGTATACAGAAATGTAAACGAACTGACAATATTGACTGCGGCCAAGGCCTCCCCGCCGAGCACCTTTCCCACCAGAATACTGTTGATAAAGCTGACCGCCGTTGTCGCCAATATCGTAAGAATTGTCGGAAACAGGTATTTTCTCAACACACTGCCGATAAAACCGTCTTTGTTTTCCATCTCACATCAGTCCTCATGTAATCTCAAAGCATCTCTGCCAACAATCACAGACCACCTATTAATCTATCATATGTCAACTATCCCGTCAAGCGTCCCCCTTCTATGGAATGCCGTCCCGAGGGCCAAATACCGGTGTCGCTCCGGAAGAAAAACGCCCTAGACATGAAAGCCCAGAGGCGTTTTTTTCTTCGCTTCTTCCCCGAGTAAATCCGGCATGTTGAAATCCGCCGCCGCGAGAAGAAAATCCGCTTCCGCCGGCTCATTGCCGCCGCTGCCGTAGACTCTTGACGCGAATCCCAGGATCGCGTCCTCAATCAGATTCCTGCAGAAACGGCCGTTGCCCATCTCAGGGCACTTTACCGCCTCGGACAGAATGGCGGCCATCTTGTCACGCGCTTCATCGCTTATGGCGAACCCGCGCTTGCCGGCCTCCGATTCGGCGATCCCAACCATCTCCTCCGCCGAATAATCCTGAAAAGAGATCTTAAAGGGGACGCGGGAGCGAAGCCCCGGATTCCTGTCAAAGAACTCTTCCATTTTATCCGGATACCCGGCAAAGATGACGACGGTGTCCTCGCGGTTATTCTCCATCTCCTGAACAATGGTATTGATCGCCTCATCGCCGTACCCATACCCTCCATCCCACCGCTCCACAAGCGAATAGGCTTCATCGATGAACAGCACCTTCCCCTTCGCCCTCTCAAACACTTCTTTCACCTGCGCGGCGGTCTGGCCTTCGTATCTGCCGACCAGATCGGCACGTCCGACTTCGACCATCTCGTTGTCGGACAACAGCCCGATCTCGCGGAATATCCCCGCGACGATTCTCGCGACCGTAGTCTTGGCGGTGCCCGGATTTCCGACGAACTCCATATTCAGCGTGACGGGCATATGCCCGATCCCTCTCGCCTGCATATTCTGTTTCATCCTTGCAAAAGCGGTGATCCGCCGGATCTGATCCTTGACGTTCTCCAGTCCGATCAGTTCCTCCAGCATTGCCATATAGTTTGTCTCCTGCAGGGGAACCAGACTTTCTTCTAACCGCCTTTCGAACCGTTTTCCCTCCAGGACCTGGCAGACCTCTTTATAGCCCTTCCCGCCCAGGTTGCGGATACTCTTCAACTCACTTTCGCTCATCCGCAGAAGCTCGCCGACGGTATTTATGCCCGCGCGCCTCAGACAATTGTACGTGCGGGCGCTTAACTCCAGCTCATCAATCGATACGGAAGACACCGACGCGGCTCCATATCCCCGCTCTGCGGAGGACATATCCGCGCCCGCGTTCCCCTCCGGCCGGATAAACATAGCGCACAGGAGCTTTATCATCACATTCCGGAAGCAGTGATCGGGGACGCAGTCCGTTTCGCACAGACCGGAACCCGCCCCCGCCTCCTCGATCGCCGTGTGCGGAAAAGCATAGGCGAAAGCGCTTCTCACTCTCAGCGAGACTGCTTCCGGAAGACTGATATAGATGGCGGCGTGTCCGAAATCGGCCGTTGTCGCTGGGCCCGCCACGATCCTTATGATCGCCCCTGCCTCGTGCAGCATCTCAAAGAGGCCGTCATCAGCATTCTCGTCATCGTCGTACGCTCTTGTATCCGAACCGGACGCTGCTTCGGCATCGGACACAAGCCTGTATACCTTCCGGCCGCCGCTGTACAGATCCTGCAGATTGACGTCAGGGAACGGACATATGTCCGCGCACTGCCGAAACAGCCAGCTGTAGTCTGCGGACGCCACTGCGGCGCCCGGGCTCGAAAACGCGACCCCTGTATCGGACTTTTCTTCCGCAAGGTCAATCTGCAGTCCGAGATACTCTCCGGCGGGAAGCAGCGCGGCTGTGCGAAGGAATCTTTTGCTCACCTCAGCCGCCGTCTGTACGCCCTGATATCTGTCCGTACGCGCCGCAAAGAAAAGAGCAGCGGAATGGGCGGTGAGGTCGGATTGTAACTGTGTGTCTAAGATTGTCATGTTTTTCATGTGTCATACCTTCCTTTCTTAAACTTTCAGCGCTTACTGTTTCTGTTTTCTGTTTCTGATCACTCTGTTTTCGATTATGTCGCGATAGTAGGAGATACCGCTGGTGGCGGGAACGACCGCGATCAAGCCCATCAGCATCTCTATCGCGTCCGCTTTGCCGCAGTCTGTTTTTCTGCAGTAATTCTCGGCGACCTCCCGGATATCGGGCAGTTCGTCTTCCGATACGACCGACTCCTTAATGGAATGGAAGATCAGGACGTTGTCCGGCTCAGCAAAATCCTCATCGATCAGACTACCCCGGAGCATTTGGGATATTTTGACATCGACCAGCAACGCGCCCAGCAGTATCTCCTCCAGCGCCTGCGGGGATTCCTCACAGGAAGGCGCTTCAGGAGTGGACTTGCCGGAAGATAAGTAATAGTCCAGCAGCCGGACAAAAAGTTCAAACAGATTCCCGTTGGGCTGCGGTTTGGACGCCGCGCAGCCGTCTTCCCTGAACAGTTCTGACAGCCTTTTATAGATTGCAAGAATCTCTTCATATTCGGCATCCGTGTAAGCGTCATACTCACCGCGCTTCACTTCCTCGGAAAACGTGATCGCCGGATTCACGACATAGCAGTATTTGCGGCTGAAGGCGTTCAGGATGTCGTTATCCTGTTCGTCCTGCGGCACAATCCTAAGATTGTACGGACGTATCTTTTGATCGAGTTCCAATTCCAGTTTCAGCATTGTCTTTCTCCCTCTTTCTATTCATAAGCAGCTCCCGTGACCGTTAAAACGGTTCATTGCACCAGAGCATATCTTCTATAATCCCGCGCTCCTTACCAGACTGAAAATCACGGAAGATCTGTCTGTTGAGCATATTGACGAGCTTGTTGGTAAGACCTCGGACCCCCAGCCCTTCATCATACGCATCGTCCGCCAGCTGTTTCAGCTCGGATTTGGAAATCTTCAGCTTATAGCCGTAGCTATCTTCTATCTTAAGAAGCGGACTCGTTGACTCGTTAAAGACCAGCGCTTCGAAATCCTCCTTACCGAAAGGCTCGACGCTCGTCAGACACGTGATCCTTCCCGCAAGCTCGGGAAACAGCCCTGCCGACTTGACGAGTTCCTCCAGCGTGAGCTCGTTTTCAAACGGCTTCGGCGTGGCGGCGACGGCGCCGAAGCCCAGTCCGGAGCATTTGTTCTCATCGCATTGCTGCTGCTCAAACTGCTGGAAGCTGCCGATGAGGACGAAACTCATCTTCGAGGTATCTACGTCCTGTTTTTCATTGCCTTCACCCGTCACCTGAATAGTGCCGCCTTCCACGATCTTCAGCAGTTCTCCCTGAATCGGAATATCGGTGCATTTTTCCGTCATCAATATTTTGTCAAACTCATCGATCACGATGATCGGCCGGGCGGTCTCGGCTTTGATCATATCGGTAACCTTATAGTCGCCTTTATAAGACTGCTTGCTCACAAGCGACCCGTCGCAGATCTTGATCTCGGTATCTGACATTTCCCGCAGGCATCTGAGCGCTTCCGTTTTGCCGCATCCCGACGGCCCCGTGACCAGCATAGTCTGTCTTATGCCGCGGGAGTGATTGTAGAAGAACATGCTGAGGTCTCTCAGGTATCTGTCCTGCTTAAAAATCCGTCTCCGCAGCGCCTGATAGACGGAATAGGGATTCGTGAAGTCCACCGGACAAACTATGGTATCCGGTTCGGCCTCGGACCGCCTCGATGCAATGGCGTCTAAATTGACCAGCTTCGACGGTTTGTAATTCTTCGAGTAAAAGGGAACGGCGTCTGTGCGGCTTTGCCGATGTGTGTTGTTTTGATTCATGATCTCTCCTCCTTATTAAAATAAAGTAATTCTTACTGCGTGCTGTATATGTTTGGTATCCATATTGCGTTTTCCCAGTTCGGGCTGCCCGAAACCGGCTCGCGTCGATGCCGCGACGGTCATGGCCAGGTTCAGAGGACGGCTCGCGCCGGTTTCCCGGCGGTCGTGGCCAAGTCCACGGGCAGGCGCCCCTCACTGCGGTATGCAGTTGTCAAGGTTCTGGACAACACAAAAAAGGCGATAAATTTGAAGCTACAGCTGGGCAGACTTCTAGTGCTGTCCAAGTTTGCTGTTTCTTCAAATTTATCGCCTTTCTTAATCGGCTATCTCATTCTAGCCCAAAATTCTGAGAAATGCAAGTACTTTTTTAAATTTTTTTAAATTTTTTTAAATTTTTTTAATGGTCAACTCTAATTAAGATACGCGTCCATCAATTTCACCAATTTCAAGCAGTTTTCATTTATTCTTTGTTTCACATCGTCACGGATAAACTGATCATTATTATGACCATAGGGGTTTCTCGCCGATGTTATATCCTCAATTAAACGCCTAAAGTCTTTTTTATTCATTTGAAAAACATCTTTAAAGCAACCCGCATACTCTTCACATAGTATTGCTGCAAGTCCGCCGGTTGTTGTCCCATCCAGCAACGTGAGCTGAGCAGGATCAATCTCATATAATTCTGTCCTGTTCTTCATATCTTCGATCCGGCTTTTCGCTGCGAGGATATAGTCACCTACTGTCCTGTACGTAGCATGGCCCGAAGCCGAATCATCCGGCTTAACATGCACTTTTACAAGTTCTTCTTCCCAGTTATCACCGTATTTTCTTCTTAATCTTTCTGCTCCCACCTGCCGCAACAATTTTTCGGTTCTATTCCATAGTGGATAGAATTCTACCGTCTGTTCCTTCATTACCATAAACTGACGGAAGTATTTTGATATCGTTTTGTATCCTGTATCCTCTGCCCCCTCTATTAATCCATAATCCTTCAATCTTCTAATCTGTTTCGGAGTAGCGTCATCACCTACCGGTCCGAGG
The DNA here is from genome assembly GCA_947586255.1 of uncultured Lachnospiraceae bacterium. Classification (GTDB taxonomy): domain Bacteria; phylum Bacillota; class Clostridia; order Lachnospirales; family Lachnospiraceae; genus UBA3282. The sequence goes on from CANPXP010000013.1 coordinate 39,988, forward strand.
ACTACCTGATACAGTGTATTCAACAAATTCTGATCCTTCAGCAATGTAAAGAATCGTTGAAACTCACCGTAGAACGCATCTTGATTGTCATCAAAGATTTCATAAAGAGATTTGTTTTCTCCATTTTGGATAGAATTAATATAATGAAATGACAGAATATCCATCCAATATGGTATTTTCCCTGTTATTTCCTTATACTCCTCTTTCATCTGTTCGGTAACTTCAACACCCATTGATTCAAAGTTCGAAAAATAATTGCAGAATTCATCATCGGTATATACCGTCAGACATGTATTGTGTAAAATGTTGCTAAAATTAGAAACATCAAAGCCGACGCCGGCTTCCAGTTCCGCCATGAAATGTCTGGATAAGAACAGGAATCCTATCTTATTTTCCGGCTGATATGCCAATTCCCGCAATACAAAAAAGCCCTCGGGGTATTCAGCGAACAGCTTTTTTGAATAATCGAATTCGTCAATTATACAAATTACCCTATATCCCATTTCGGAGACAACCAGCTTAAAGAAGCTTCGTACTCTTTCTCCCCCATTATCTTCTACCGACGATTCCTGAATTCTTTTATACCTGCGTTCGAGCTTGGCCGACATTTCGTTCCTGTCTTCCAGAATGTCAAATACTCGCGAAGCCATATCCTCAAAAAAAGCCTGCGGTGTTTTATACGTGTACATTACAAGCTTTATAACCATAATCTTGTCTTCCAGCAGCGATGAGGCCTTGCTCTCAAAAAGGTTATACGCCAATGAGGATTTTCCCATCCTCTGCAGCCCGACAAGCCCTGTTGAGCCATAAGTATCATTGTCTAATAACCGAGACTTTATATCATTTTCCACTTTTGAACGGCTGATGTAACGGCCGGAGCTGATGACATTTCCAAAATCTGCGAATATATTTTCCATAAAGGCGCCTCCTCAGTTCTCAATTCATATTAAGCCACTCTCTGAAGAACGATATCAAGATTTTACACTTGTTTCCTGACTTTCTGATAACCGCTCTGTTAATCAGGTCATTAATCAGAATTTCCTTATTTTCCACCTGTATATCGTCCAAATCTGCCCATTCGCTGTTTTTGGTCAACTGTGCGATTCTCTTAAGTATCTCATAACACTCGCCTTCCGTCCCCGATTCATCACCCCTGCTGATCAGATTATCAAACAAATCCTCATCCGCCTCTTCTAACATTAAGGATTTTACTTTTTCAGCCAGGGCATTTGTAACCCGAACTCTTTTATCAATATTCATTTGCTCTACCAGCCTGTTACAGTATAACTGAATATAATACGGCTGCCCAAAGAACCAACCGGCTATCAATTCAACGCTATTTTCCATAAATCTTGATTCGCCATTGCTTAATCGCAGGGGCTCTTCTATCAACTTTCTTACACTCTCATCGTCCAGCCTGTCCACTCTGATTGGCTGAGTGACCTGAAATTGATTCTGAAATTCTTTGATAAAATCAGGCATAGTATCCTGTCCGATTAAAACAGCCTTAAACAGATCCGCCTCCAACAGTTTCTTCCATGTATCCATGAACGCGGCAACCTGACGCCTGTCTTCCCTGACATACCTATACAGATGCGTAAACTCATCTATCATAAGCAGTATCTCTTTGCCCAACGGCTTGCACAACTTCCTGTGTACGAGTCTGACAAATGAAACAAAATCCTCATCTTCATTTATTTCCTTATTTTCAATCTCGTTTAGTAAAGCCTCATTTATTCCGGCGATTTCATTCTCAGAATCAATCAGATCATCAATCTTCTCGATTACCAGATCTTTTACGTTTGTATATATACCCTTGGTGGATCTGGCCGCGCCAATAGAAAACTTTATGATTAAAAAAGATTCCTTTAATCTGTCCTCCAGGAAATTCGCTATCGAGCTTTTTCCGCATCTTTTTTGACCATATATTATTTCGCATCCGCTCTTGTTATTTACCAACGCATTCTCCAGCGTATCCAGCAGCACATCTCTGCCGACGAAAATACCCGGCTGAGATACATCTATGGAATCTCCGGTAAAATACGGGCTTTTAATGGGTTCAAACACATCTTTCGCAGATGAAATCGCCACTAACGATTCCTGTGATTGCTTAATATCCTCATGATCAGTATACGACACCAGCAATTTCACCGTATACGTTTCTCCCTGACTGGGTATTTCCAGCTCCTTAGAGGCGCTTCGTCCTCCCTTTAAATACTGAGCAATCGAAATCTCGTCCGTCAATTCATTGCCGTCAACATCCGTAACTCTCAAGCGGACATCCTTTGCACTTGCCGCATTTTCCTTGTTAAACACAGTAATCGAAATACCTTGTTTTCCTTCAACCACAGGCACATCGGCAATTGGTATCTGCACTGTAAGTTCCGGTTTAAGCTCGTCCTTCGTTTTCTTTGACAGTTCCAGCAAAATCTCAAGTAAGTTTTCAACAATATCTAACAAGAAGTTTATGCCAAAATATGTCGGATAAATATTCAAAGTATTTATCAGTTCATTGAGCTGATTCTGCGCATTCCCGATTGTCGCCATGCGATTATCATAATCTTCATAACCATATATCTCTATCCCTTTTTCATAGGCATTAGCCAAAGAGTCCAGATATTTCATATCCGTATCAAACAAGAATATCTTGCTCTTAAATGATCTGATCTCAGTAAGCTGCTCTTCGTTAAAGGCTTTACTGTTCCTTACCTTGTTGGAAAAGTCCAGCAAGGCATTTTCATCCTGCCTGCACTTTTTTGAAATTGTTTCAAACAGTTCCTGATAATTTCCGGGCTGTTCCGATGAAGAAATATAATTTGCCAGCTGTGATATCCATACTTTACAGTTTTCACTGTTTGCGCTTAACAGCAATTCCCGAACATACTTACTTTTGTTGATTAACAGTATGAATTCTCTTAACAGGTTTTCTCCATCCACCCCCACCAAGTCCATAATCTTGGAAATCAGCTTCATTGCCTCTTTTTTTATTTCGTCATCTGCTTCCGGCATATTGAATTCGTGCAGTCTGGCTATGCACGAGAGGTAATTCACTGCACTTCTTTGCCCAAACTTTCCGGTAGTACGGACATCATTTTCCAGTGAGAATTCAAAGCACGCACAGGCGCAGTCGAAACAGCCATTTTTTTGTAATTTCAAGCCCCAGCTGTTAGCGCTCCTTTTCAGCAGTTCATAATACTCAGGACTGTGTCCGTTGATCTGATTTTCGATATATGCTGCAGTTCCATAAAAATCTGCTCTTTCACGAGGTTGATGCCGCCATGCCTCTCTCTCTAACCACTTTATATCCGCATCCCTGTATTTACCCTGCTCGAACTTGTCCAACGATATTCCAACCGGTTTCGTTCCGTATCTCTCAACCAAAAAAGCTTCGAAACGTGTGTTAAATCCAGGCATAAACTCTAAATTAAATTCATCAATCTCTACGTCGCTCTTTACGGTATCCTCTGTTCCTTCAACCGTCAGCCTGCTGTCTCTTATTTGGTTAACCCGCTCCTCCATCTCCTTAATTGTTATCTGCAGATTACTGTCAACTTCTGAGCCGGTATCTCCTATATGTTTAATAAATGAAAATGCCTCTTCAAACCGATTCAAATAAGCATAAGAAAACGCAACGCATTTATAGCAGGCATTACTGTGATATCCTCCTTGTATTGCCCTCTGCATTTTTGTTATAGTCTGCTCATATCTTTTATCCTGATAGCAGGCTATTGCTCCCCTGAAATAGGAAAACGCCTCCTTGTCCTTCTTCCCAATACCGGAGTATATGCCGATCAGTTCATCCAGAGTTTCAATCATCTGATCTGTGTCTTTGCTTTTCAGGAAAAGAGTATATAACTTCTCATAAAAGCCGGATTGTTCTGACACTTTCAGCTTTCTTATTTCAGGTTCATACGTTTTCAAACAAGAAATCGCCGCCTCTATACCTTCTGTATGAAGCAAAAGTTCTGAAAGATTCATGATACAGCTAATATATTTAGGTCCCTTCTTCGCTATCTCGTTCTCAAAATAGCGCTTGGCTTTAGGATAATTGTTTTCTATATGCCATGCTCTAAGCGCAATTGCCTGAGAATTCTTTCTTTTAGGCATTGAAACGGCACTGTCAATATATCTCTGCAGCGTTGCTCCGACATTTTTTGCCAATTCTGCAATTTCTTCATTATCAGGATAGCTCTCTGCAAGCTCCGACACATACTCATTGGCTTCTTTATACTGCAGCTCATTATAGTAAGATTCTACTCTATCCTTTATTTTATCAATACTCTCAAGTTCTGCAGGCTGAACCTTGGTATCACTGTCAATCGATTCTCCCATGTTGCACCGGCAAAGATCGATCTGATGCCGGCACTCATCTATCCGATAGCCATATTCAACAGCCTTCTCGTAGCTATCTTTAGCTTGTTCCCATTTCGATTGTTTCTCATAGCATCCTCCCGTTCTAAACCAGCAGCTGCCAAGTCTCATTTTGTTATAGTATGTTGACCTCAGTATTTCCAAAGCATTTAACGCGTTGGGAATATCATCCGAAATAAATGCAAAGGTATATATTTTCTCATAAAAAGCCATCTTTTCATTTCTCTCGCAGTACTTTATTTCCTGCTGAAGATCCCAAAGCGCCTTGATTGCATTTTTCAATCCGAATTCTACAGCTATCATATCAACATATGAGAGTATGGCAGTTGCTTTTGAAGGTGAATCCGCCATAATATCATCCATAAAAATCCGCTCAGCTTCCAATGGTTTGTGATCGGCGAGCCACTTAGACATTGCCTTTCCGTAACGCTCGGAAAACTGATTTTTTCCTTTGTTATATGCTGTATACTGAAAATAGTACAAATCCGCCCGCAGACTGAAAGCGCTATACACAGGATCAGCGCCATGCTTTTTCTTAAGGTCACAAAAATATTTTTTTGCGCCTGCGCAATCTTCCTCATTTCGATATTTCTTAAACGTCCGTTCTAATCTGTCCTCTGGTTTCTTTTCGTCGCCGCTAATTGCAGCCGCCTTTTCCAATTTCTTGTCAGACAGCGCCAAACTCCCATCCACACTGCTGTTATTGCCGTCCGATATGCTCTCATTATGAGCTATAACGTCAGCGTGCTGCACGCCTGCCGTCTCATCCGCGAGAGTATCTTCATATTTGTCCATACCGACTATGGTATTGACCTCTATTTTTTCAATGCCCTTGTCTGTAATAATACTTACCGTATTGTCTTCGCAACCGCAAACCACGCCATCGAATTCTTTTTTATTGTTATCCCGAACAACAACTCTGCTTCCGATCAGACTGTCAAAATCATAAACGTTTTTGGGAAAAACTCCCACAATATTATCGCATTCTAATGATATGCCGGAACTAAGCTGAATGTTTTTACCGTCAAATTTAACTATTGTTCCCTCGTACTTATCGCCTGTCGATTTTGTTTGTACTACAACCTCTTCTCCGCTTTTTGTACAGCGCATAATATTGGTTATCAATTCAACGTTCATATTATTATTCATGGCTTGCTCCCTTTTTCTCTAGTCCCTAAATATTAGCTTATTTCAGATTATGAATGTTGTCAATTACTTTAAGTACGATGCTTGATACTTCGGCTACGTCTCGATCTGCTCCTTCCCGGACATGTTCTCAATACCTTCATCATTCTGCACAATACCATAATATATTGTTGCTGTTATCACGAATTAACTTTCCTGTATCTATAAAGACTGCCATATAAACAAAAACTCCCGACGTAAGACAATTGCATATCTTACATCGGGAGTTCCAGGGCTGTCACATACGCCTGCTACTTAATTCCATATTCTTTATATAACCGTTCTCGATATTTCTTATCCTTGACGGATCTCTCCAGATCATCAAGGCGCTTATCCGCAATGAGACACTCATACAGCCGGTTGAGCCGCGCTTCGCCCTCTGCGATTCCCTGTACACGGCCTTCATTTCGTCCTTCATTTCGCACATAATCATCCCGTGCATTCCTGTCACGGATCTCCTTCAGTTTGGCCTCCCGTATCAGTCGCAGCGTTCTGCTCAGACCCATCTCTCTTACCTCTTTTATGGCTTCCAGTATACCCGGATTTTCTGTTCTTGTCTCCAGCATCGCAATCTCCTCCTTTGTCCGTGCGTTAAACAGGCGAATCCAATCGTCCATGCGTCCTGCCCCGTTCAGTGGCTTGTTCAGCTCAATCACGTGTATCTCCAAAAGATCTGAAAACTCTCTGCCCTTTCTCATCCCGCATCCGGTATATCCTATGATATTCCGGTCCGTCATCCAGATTAAAATCCAGAACGCTGATACATACGCACCTCTTCAACCGGCTGTAATTCTCTCCGGCCAGAAGCCCTTCCGTGAACAGCTTCGCCAGATAAAACAGGCTTCTCTTATCCCAGTAAGACACTACTTTAACCTGCAGTTCTACGTTTACTTTGCTGTCTCCGTTCATTTCCATCAGCACATCCAGTATTCCCTGCTTCTCACGATAATACCGCTTCCACAGGAACGGATTCGCCTGGCGCACTGACCGGATCTCCTCTAACGGAATCTCAAGTGCATCGCTGATAAAACATTTTCGGATCTTCTCGTTCCGAAACAAATGTTTGAACGCAAAATCATACGTCAACGGAATCATGTTCCCCATATGTTTTTCCTCCTGTTCCGCAGGAGTCTTCCGGTGGGGAACACCTTATCTTTGAAAATCTCCTGCTTTTAAATTGTGTGTTGGTTTTAAAAGCATAGATTTTCTGAATTTCATAGAAGAATATAGTATTTCGACGATATAAGAAATTGTATGCTTTGAATGAAGCTTAGCATATATCAGATGAAATTGCAAGCATTTTTATCCGCAATGATGACGCAAATCGCTATTATGAAAAATTATTTCAAATATGCGTAATTTGCAAGTAGCGAAACTCTTTTTCGCAGATGTTCACAATCAGCGAAAAAACAGCCATATAAAAAGACACTCTCCTTGAATTTTCATTCTCAGAAAGTGTCCTTTTGAAGTCTTCAACTACGCTATTGGGAAAATCTTCTGCTAATCGCCCGCTCCATTCCAGCGGCATCAAGACAATTTTACACACCCAATACCCTTTTAAAAATTCTATAATTCTGTTCATCCCTTGGCGAACAATATACGGCAAATTCAATTGTTTCAAAACAAGTCCTATATTTTGCCACAACATCTTTCGAAGCCCTTGCGACAATCTCCGGATTATTCTCAAAAGCTCCGCATCCAAATGCCCCTAAAATCATTACTTCATTACCGCCAGCGGCAGCGACATTCATAATTCTGCTAAGTCTTTTCACCTGCAATTCATATAATTCCTTGTCTGATAACTTAGCGCGCTTCATACCATCGCCGGCATTTATGGCATTCCCCGGCGTCAGGCGCAGATTGGGAGCCGCGCAGGTTATAACATTCACCTGATACCAATCTGTCTCGGGCATCAGCTTTGGTTCTGCAGTATCCGTTTTAAACACGGTAACATTCGGCGTATATATGCAGTCATCATTATGAATCGGATTTTGAGCCGCTCTGTGCGGCGAGTAAAAACCCGCCCACATATCAGAGGTATTTAAGTTAAAAAATAGCGTAGAGCATCTGCACAAGCACTCTTCCTGCGCTGAACTCCCTTTCGTAACTCCACCGCCGGGATTTGTCGCTGAGGCGAAGTTATGAACACACACTTTTTTACCTTTGTATGACGATGCCGCTTCATACGTTCTTTTTGTCGAAACCAGCACATTCGCCTGCGTCGAACATCCGCTGACTTTATTTTCTTTCATCGGTATTACGTCTGTTACCTGCATATATTCCGGAATTAGAATTTGATTCTTCGTAGAATATCTCACCGCATCTGCAAGAACTGTTTTCTCTTTAACCAATCTTTCCGTATCCTGAAACACTTTTATATTATCTTCTCTTCCCATACCGCTACCTTATAACCTTTCCAATCACATCAGACTCGCAAATATGCTTATACAGTATATTCTTTTCTTCGAACATCGTCAATTGCATTTTTGTGAGATTCCCCATTCATCATTAACTGCCCTTCTCTATATCTTGATCTTCTGTGGTTTGAATCTGTTTCTCCCGATGTGTTTTTTTCTTTTCCAATGGTCTGTCAACTACCGCCTCTTCCTTTTTCCATATACCTCGCTCAAACAAATAATCGTCAAGTTCCAGATTCTTGCACATAAAAGGCTTATTACCTCTTCTAAAAATCCAGCTTGTACAAAGAGGCATATGCAACACGGTTTGTGTAGTCTTATTGCATCTGACTGCAATTGAATGAGCGGTTTCAGGATCATTTCCTCCCATATAAATAAGCGTGTCGCAGTCATCTATAATTGTGTGAGCGCTCGCTCCATAACCTTTATCAAGCTGAGATAACGACTGCAAAACCAGAATAACCGAAATCTTCCTGGAACGAATGTTGGAAATCATGTTTTCAAAATTATCAATTCTGCAGTTTGTTGCGAAATCATCCATAAAAAAGCGTACAGGAACCGGCAGCTGGTTGTTTTCACACTCCTCGTCAGCATAAGTGCAAAGCTGATTCATCGCCTGTGTAAAAAACATGTTAATCAGCATATCCATAGACCGATCCGAATCGGACACCTCTACAAATACAGCCGTTTTTTTCTGACCGATCGACTTCAAATCAATCTGATCATCCTGCATCATCTGCGCCAACTCTTCTGTATCAACAGAGCAGAATTTTGCAATGGATGTAACAATAATAGTATTAAATGTCCTTTCCGGAGCCTGATTTACATTTTGAAACTGCTTATACGCCCAACTATTCGGGTTATTTTCTCTGAGTTCTTCCATCATGTAATATAATAGACTTTCTTTACTCGAAGCTCTCTCTCTTCCGGCAGAACGAAGCAATTCCAAAACGTTATGAAAATTATTCATTTTCTCGTCCTTTGCCCCTACTTCTTTGGTATAAGCAAGCAGACTATTGATCAGCATAAGCGAAGCATCATCCCAAAAAGGATCTCCCGCATGAGGGCCGCTGCTCCTCACCAATGCGCTTGAAAGTTGCTGGATCTGCTGCGTTGTATTCACATACTTCATAGGGTTGTAATGAACGGATTTTTCAGGATGGATAAAGCTCAATCTAACAACTCTGTATCCATGAGCTTTCATGTACCCTCCCCACTGACGATAAAGATTTCCCTTTGGGTCAGTGACGACATAACTTCCCACGCATTCAAGCAGATTGGGAGTAATCACTGTTCTTGTCTTTGCCGCACCGGTAGTGCCTACTACAAGAACATTATTGTTTAAGCGTGTTTCCATATCATTCAAACTGTAATACTTTCCGTCCGGAAGAATCATCGCACCATACTTACTTTTTCTTAATTCACTCATCTTGCTGCCTCCCATTCTCAAATGTTCTCAACAATCTTATCGCAGAGACCAAAAGCAATAGCCTCCTCAGCAGTCATAAAATTGTCATGATCCGTTGCCTTATTAATTTCCTCCAGTGTTTTCCCTGCATGTTTCGCAAGAATTCCATTCAACAATTCTCTCGTCTGCAAAATGGAATCCGCTGTGCTCTTTATGCTGGAAGCCGACCCTCCAACACCATGAGGAATCAGCGGCTCGTGAATCATCACTTTACTATGAGGCAGGATAAATCTATGTCCTTTCCTGCCGCTTGCCAAAATCAAAGCTCCCATAGACGCCGCCATCCCGATACAGTACATATTGACAGGTGCCTTGCAGGACTGAATTAAATCGTAGATTGCAAGTCCTGAATTTACCTCTCCGCCGGGACTGTTGACATAGATATCAATCTCTGACTGTTCATCTTCCATCAGGCTCATCATCTGCATTGTAAACGCGTAAACCATGGTCTCGTCTATCTCTCCGAAAAGAAAAACCTTTCTGTCTGTGAACAAATCTGTAATTAGCGAAACCTGCTGTATTCCGTTTGCACTTTCTCTTTCAATTGACGGCATCATATATGTTGTACTCATTCATTGCACCTCTTTCTTTCATAATCTCTGAATTTAATATAAACCAAATCTTTCCATCTCTTTTCAGACAAACTTTACACTTAGACACAATAAAAGCCCGGCTGCCAAACAAGGCGCCAGGCTGTTTACAAATAATATTCAATTTAATTGCCGCTCTTCAATAAAGACCAGAAACCACTCTCTTACCATCCACACTACGCAGAAAGCAACGCCCCCAACTCCAACCATATAAGGATTCCAAGACAATATCCATTGCAGGATATCTGCCCCTGGAATTTTTTCATATATATTGGCGGACATTTCATGCGACATATTTACACACAATGGCAGGATAATCAACAGCGCATAATATAATGTAACCACAACCCAAAACATATTCTTTCCAAAATATGTTTTGATAATTTTTTCATCTCGTTCACCTGACAATGAATGCAAAAACAACAGCACTAAAGATAACGAAACCAATAATACCGCCATCCATCTATAGTCCGAAAACTCCGCCACAGAATAATTGTTCATATACATGATCCGGCACGTCGCATTCACCGCCAAAGCGCTTCCTCCAATAATTCCGGACCAATAACGACAGAATGTCAGGACAAACAACAAAAACAGTTTCCACCATGTGAATCCAGTCGAAATCAGGAGATACATTCCCACACCGAATATTGCTGTGCTGACAATACCTGTCTTTTTCTTCATCAAATGCAATATTGTCTGTCCGATACACAATGCGCAAAAGATATATCCCCAGGCATGAAATGCGACTTGTAAGTGCGGCATAAACGACATTTTCCAAACAGCCGCGCCCGTCAACGCAAATACCGTCCCCAGGACAAGCGCCGTGCTCCTATGTTCTCTCTGATATTTGATTCTGTGGCCAAATTTAAGCTTATCGAATTCATTAAGAACCTCTTCCATTGACTGATATCTATCATCAGGATCAAAGCTCACCATCTTTAATACAATTCTTACCAGTTCATCAGACCCATTTACAGGTTCCGGCGGCACATATCCTTGAATATATTGAAACACCGTCGGATGATAATCATTCGATTCCGGAAATTTCATTTCATTCAGCAGAATATATAACATCATACCAAAAGAATATATATCAGCCGTATAATCGTATTTATCATCAAGTGTTCCAACCACTTCCGGCGCGCCATATCCTTTTGTGAACGCAACAGTGCTGGCCATTCCATCGTCCGTTATTCTCGCAATCCCAAAATCCCCCAGCTTATAATGCTGCCCTTTGGCATCATAAAATATATTCTCAAGTTTTATATCCCTATGAATCAGATTATTTCTGTGTGCCTGATCTATCGCAATTCCAATTTCATATGCCAGTTTCATGATTTCTTTTTCATCATAATCCTGCAGCTTGCCCGGAAGCAATTTATGGTTAAATCTATGCGAGACCAAAACAGGCGAAAGTTTCTCCATAAGGATAAACTGCAGATGAAGAAAGTTCCCATCCGGCTTCGTTTCATCATATGGATTCACAATTTCCGCCTTTTCAACTTGATGTTCACCTATAATCCATACCCTTAATTCAACCGAATCATAAATTTTGACAATGCTGTTTAATGAATACCCAAGATTCGTCTGCACTGCAACAGAACTGCGGAAAGCCTTTGAATCAATATGCTTGTTCCCAAAGCCTATAACTTTAATTGCAAACTCTTTGGCATTCTTCCCCTTGGCTGCCGCCTCATAAACATTTGATGAAGCTCCGGAACCTAAAAGTTTCATACCGCCGCCAAGCATCGAAAACTCATACTTCCTGAAGGGAAGGTTCTGCTTGCTCAGTTGTACCATGATGGCTTCAATATCTTCATTCGTCCACGAATTCATCGTCTTCAGCTGACTCTTCTCCTTCTTCTGTCGATGCGCTGTCTTCATCCAATACTCCGTCTCTCCATGCAAAGAGACACATGGCAGCAAATGAAATCATACCGGTTCTAACCAAATGCATACGGCCAACAATATCCGGCACAGCAATAACGCCGCATTTTTGTAAAAGAAATAAAACGCTTCCCACAAGAGCCATCACAAGAAACATTTTGTCATATATGTACGCTCCTAAATATGCCCTGATATATGTTGTTTTCTCCCATTCGATCCTCATATGGAAATATCTGTTTACAACCAATAATAGTATGGTTAACAGAATCCAACCCAAATCCCACTTGCATATATAATTCAAAAATCCAAGCTTCCCTGTATATTCTAAAAGCATCCACAATTCTGTTGATACACCTGCTGCCAATGTAAGTACAGGACACCCTGTCAACACGCACAGCAGTAATATTATATGCGGCGCCGTCAAGCCTAACGAGTAGATTGAAAGAGCTGAAAACACCACAATCGCAGTTCCTAATACCAAATGAAATTCTTTGATACTTTGCAATAACGCCTCTAGCAATACAGCCGCCGGGATCACAAAGAACATCCAATTGGTTATCATCGGCGACTCCGGCTGCAACCCTTTGAATAAAAGCGTCAAAATAATCGTTATCGCCAAAAAATACTTTATACTGTCTTCACGATATAAAATATCTATGATTTTCTGCTCTTCTTTTCTCTCTGCTCTTGTTTTTTCTCTCTCCTTAGATGCTACCTCTGCTTCAGTATCCTTTTCCTCCTTAAATGTCTCGGTAGCAATATCTGCAAGTTCAAATAATTCATCTGCATCCTCAATATTTTCTGAATCCAATATCGCTGACAACTCCGCCAGCACCTCATTCATAGTCCGATAACGGTCTTCGGGATAGAATGAACACATCTTCCGAATGATTCGAGTCATGCCTTCCGACGCATGAATGGGCGCCGGAAATACAAATTCCGGATTATACTGCACTTCTACTTTGGAATAGTAACCGTCCGAACCGGGGAATTTCAAATCATTCAAAAGCAGATATAAAGTAATGCCCAGGGAATATATATCCGCTGTGGCATTATAACTATCATACAATCTTCTCTCTATTTCTGGGGCGCCATAACCATCTGTGTAAACTATCGTTTCAGCATTTCCATCTTCAGCCCATTTGGCAATGCCGAAATCTCCCAGTTTATATATCTGCTCATTGGCATCCCAAAATATATTTTCAATCTTAACATCTCGGTGCAGGCAATTATTGGTATGAGCCGTTGCAAGCGCCTGCCCTATTTCAAATGCGAATTTAAGTACTTCCGAACTTGTACCGAGTTCATCGCGAAGCAGCTTCGCTCTGGCAAATCTGTCTTTCTCAATCAATTCATCCAGCTTTTCCATAAGGACAAACTGCAGATGCAATGTTTTCTCTGTTTCTTCCCAGACCTCTTTCGCTGCATCTTTTACCTCTGTTATAACGTCATTTTCATCAAATACCAAAGCCAGTTCTCTGGCATCCAGCACTCTCACAATATATCTGGATTCTTGACATAAAATCCATTGAATACGCCCAGTATTCCAAAACTCAGCCGAGCTTATCGTATGACGCTGAAAACCAATTACTTTTAATGCAAACGACAACTCCGGTCTTTCTTTGTTGTACATCTCATATACGGACGAGAAGCCGCCGGTTCCCAGGAGTTTAAGTTCACTATTTAATTTTTTTAATGCAAATTGTGGAAATAAGCACGCGTGATCATCAAGCGCGCACAGCACACTTTCCACATATTCCCTATCAAACTCCCGATTCAACTTTTCTCCTTCTAGACGCCCCTCACAGCGATATCACCTACTAAATAAGTGATATCTCCCATATAAATTGCGATGCCGTTCTCTTTCTCAACAACCGTTCCTTTTGCCGGATTCTCATATACCGTTGACTGATTCCCATCTGTAAACGATAATCTTCCAAGTCCTTTGGTATCTTCTACGCGCCATCTCTCATCGAATTTTCGTTCTGAAAACATTGCCCAAATTGTTTTGCTGTTAATTACAGGTTCCTCACCGCCGCCAAATATGAAAGTGTCACCGTTGCTCATTATAATTGGCTTCACTCTTCCCCTGATTCCCGGCGTCACCTGTTTTCCATTGTAAACGGTACCGTTTTTTCCCATCCTATCTATATAAAACCAAATGCCATCCATATTTTGAAAACGTCCGTGCTGCCTGCTTACAGTCGTTGAATGCAATTTGATATCGGGCATATTGCCTTTTGACGGGCGGCCCACCTCCCATATTACTCTATCGTCCAACGCATAAGTCGTAATCTGTCCATTTTCAATTACCACAAGACTATTACCTTTTTTACCAAGCATCATCTACCTCCGGCAATTCTGAGATAAAATCTTCGACTTCTGGAAGATCCAAAGAACACAGGATTTCTCTTGCATAATCGCATAAGTCGTCGGGGTTATAACCTCCTAAGTGTATATCTAACATGTTCTTGAGGCTCGCATCCTCCAGAATAAACATAATAACGCTCTCAAATATATTCTTTGCACAAAGCGGTTCCATATGTGCCAATCTCAGCATTTCATCTATTTGCTTATGATCCATACTCAAATGTAACCCGAGCGATATAATCTTATTCCTTGTTGGATACCACTTATTTTGCCTGATTGCAGAAACGCATTGTCTAAGCGAAGATGACCATCCTTGTATTTCGGCTATCTCAAATACGCTTGCTGTACGAGCCGGTTCCATATAATTAGTATCAATAATCATTTTCACATATGCATAGAGCTTATGATAAGCGTTAGAAAACATTGCTATATTGTCTGCGATAAACCGTTCAAGCTCATCTTCATTCTGAACCTCAGATAATTTTGCGTCAAACTTCTCCGTTGTTACATTTGCTGTATCATCAGCGTTATCATCTCGAATAATGTTTTCTTTGATTTTATTCAGAATAAACTGATATTTTTCAACTGTTTCTTCACCGTAACCATGATTGATTACATATATGCAGACACAATCTGCCAGGCTTTTTGAATACAGTGCCGGGTACTGACCGTATCTTTGCAATAGCTGATTTACTTTTTCAAGCGAGTATCCTGCCGCCATTCCTATTCTCAGAAATGTCTCACGATTTTTGGGAAGAGAGCCTTTACACCATTTATCAACAGAAACTCTGCTTACACCACATAATTCAGCAAATCTTGATTTTGTAAATCCTTTTTCTTTAATGATATCGTTTACCTTGCGTGACCACTCGTTCCGCTGAGTACGAAGCTTAGGAAACACTCTTTCTTTGAGATCTTCTAAATTCTCACACTTTTCAATCTCTTTTTTAATGAATTCGGTCCCTAATTCACTGTAGTTCATAGTTTTCCTCACATAAAGAAAAGAAGAGCCCTTCCTCATTATCGAATAACAAGACTGGGCTCATCATCATTTATCGCTCTTCGAAAAGCGTCAGGCCGCATAAACACCGGGTTTATTTATCCAAACTTTTCATTGTCGGGAATTGTTTACTCCATATGTCGCCACCATGCACTATCATGTAATTACGCCTTTTTTACATCCTACTTAATGCACTGCCATGTACTATCATGCACACAATATTTGAACTTCTGTGTACGATTGTAGGACTGGGTTTGAATTTTGTTTACCCATTCGAGCCCATCCTGGACTCTTCCTAAAACATATTGTTACTGTTAAGTTCCTTAAATACTTCCTGTCTTTTCGCTTCTGAAACCTCTGCATAGATATCCAGCGTAGTCTGAATATCCTTATGTCCCATGACCTGCTGAATCACCTTTACATTAGTCTCATTCTCGCACAGTCTGCTACAAAAAGTGTGTCTCGTGATATGGCAGCTGAACCTCGGAATCATCAAAGGTTTTCTGCCCTCACGTCTCGCCTTCACTTCCTCACAGGCATTGTGATTGTCAACAATGCGCTTGATCGCACGGTTGATGCCTGCCGGATTATGAAGATTGCCAAAGCGGTTGCAGAATACAAAGCCAGACATACCATCCACTTCCATTATACAATGGTTATGGGTATCCTCTTGATATTCTCTTTCTTCCATCAGAGCATCCCGCACCTTATCCAGCATTGGAATCGTCCGGATGCCGCTCTCGGTTTTGGGCAGAGATACCGCAAACTCGCACTTGAAGTCTTTTTCACTTCTTGGATAGTAGGTCAGATTGTGGTTGATACTGATCGTATTGCCCTCGAAGTCCAAATCTTTCCACCGAAGACCGATAATCTCGCCCACGCGCCCGCCTGTTCCAAACATTACCGTAAACAAAGGTTTCCACCGGCTATATTCAGGTCTGTCCAGATAAGCCAAAAAAGCTCTTTCTTCTTCCAGAGTCAGCGCATGACGCTGTTCCGGCCTGCCCTTCAGCTTCTTTTTCAGTTCTGCCATCACACCATCTGTGGGATTATTCCTCAAAATGTTGTCCCGGACAGCCATCTGGAATGTTGGATGGAGTACGCCGTGGATAGAATCTATGGTGTTCACCTTCAATCCTTTGTCATACAGCGCATTGTAAAACAACAAAACATCAGAATATCTGATATCTGCTATTTTCTTTCTCCCAAACCCCTTCCTGACATAGCGGTTATAGATATATACATAGTTTGTCATCGTTGTACTGCGCAGTTCCGTTTTCGTCGAAATATACCTGTCAAACACATAATTGATATCCGACTTGGCAAGGGCATACACATCAATGCCGTCAAGCGTATCTTTCGTAATCTGCTTTTCCCGTTCCCTTAATTCTCCAAGTTCCTGGGCATATACGAATTTTCTGACGCCCAATGCGTCCGTGTATGCGTAGCAGTACAGATGCTTTGCCTTATTATAGGACTCTCCCTTATGCAATACCCGCCCCTTTGTGTCTTTCCTAACTTTTGCCATGAATACACATCCTTTCCATGAAGTTAGGAAGAGAGGTCTTGCAAGACTTACGGTCTGGAAGCCATCATCTGTTCGACTCCTTTTCGTACCGTCTCTGTTATGGTAAGGTTATTTTCTTCTGCACACTCCTTCAGCTCCCGATACTCCTTATCCGTAAAACGGACCATCACCTGATTGCGGCGAGGCTCATCCGTTTTCGGTCGTCCCATCTTAGCCAAATCATGCACCTCCTTTAACCTATGACCAGTATACTTTCCCGTTACGAAAAAGTCAAGAACATTTTTCAGTTACTTAAAAGTATGAGCAACACCTCTATTCCCCAACCTATTCCCTGAAATACTCCAGATACCTGTCAATGATGTCAAGTTTTACCAGCGCCATCTTATTTCTCTTGTAGACCGCTCTCGCATCATGCGCCAGTTTATTGAACTCCCTCTCACTCATACCATATATCTTGGCACCTTCCTTATAGCGGACAAATCTTCTTTCGTCATATTGGGTGCGCATGGTCATCGCAAGAAAAATCTTCAGCGGCACCATAATGACGGCGCCGTTATAATGGCACTCTACCATACGCTTTTCGTCAGAAACTCTGCCATTCACATTCCCACGCTCCTCTCGCTGAATTTCGGGCAATATCATACCTGCCCATCAATGCATGTCTGCCGCCAGATACGCATTGATCGACAGATATACCGTTAATAGTTGTTTAAAAAAATGCCCTGCACCGGTATCAGGTTCCATACCGCATTGGCGTTCCACCAGCTTCCTCAGCCCCATCTCTTTCGGGAAGTATCATT
>CANPXP010000014.1 GCA_947586255.1 uncultured Lachnospiraceae bacterium
GAAACCGCCGTGTACCGAACGGTACGCACGGTGGTGTGAGAGGACGGCGGCTAATCACCGCCTCCTACTCGATTTACTCCGTGACGTGGTTGTTTGAGGGTGTTCCGCGGAGGATCCTCAAATGCCCGCGGCGCGGCCTGCGGCAGAAGCCGGATAACCGGCGCAAAAAATAAAGAGAGAAGGATGTGGAGAGATGGCGAAGAGTAACAAGACTAAGCACAAGACAGTCGAATACGGCCGCTACGGTTATTACTTCATAGCACCGTTTTTTATTGTCTTTGCGATTTTCCAGTTGTGGCCGCTGATCTATACGATCGGTCTGGCATTCTGCGAGAACTACTATGACACCATGTGGAACGCCGAGGTAGGGCCGACCTTTAACGGCGTGGCAAACTTTGCGACGATTTTTAAGAGCGCCGAGGGAACCTACTTCGATACATACACGTTCCGCGCGCTGGGCAACACGCTGATCATGTGGTTCTTAAACTTCGCGCCGCAGATTCTGCTGGCGCTGCTTCTGGCGGTGTGGTTCACCGACACGCGGGTGAAGATCAAGGCGCAGGGCGCGTACAAAGTTCTGGTTTTCATGCCGAACATCATCACGGCGGCGACGATCTCCGTCCTGTTCTATAAACTGTTCGACTACCCGAACGGCCCGATCAACCAGCTCTTTGTCAATTCGGGGATCTGGTCGCAGCCCTATCAGTTCCTGGCAACCAAGTGGGCGACGAGAGGGATTATTTCCTTCATCAATTTCTGGATGTGGTACGGCAACACGATGATCGTCCTGACGGCAGGCGTGCTGGGCATCAGCCCGTCCCTGTTCGAGGCGGCCAGAGTGGACGGCGCTACAAGCTGGGAGATCTTCAAGAGTGTGACGCTTCCGCTGCTTCGTCCGATCATGTTGTTTACGCTGGTAAACTCCGCAATCGGCGGTCTGCAGATGTACGATATCCCGAAACTGCTCACCACCAGCGGCTACGGCGATCCGGACTACACGACGAGAACGATCACGATGTATATCCGAGAACTGGCGTTTACGGGAGCCAGACAGATGGGCAAGGCCAGCGCGGCTTCCCTCGTATTGTTTGTGGTAACCTTGTTCTTCTCACTCGTCCTGTTCTATATCATGCGTGATAAGGATGCGATCAAGGAGAAGAAAGCCATCAAGGCTGCTCAGAAAGCAAGAAAGGGGGCTAACTGATCATGAATAACGGAAAAGACGGCGGTTTACACGCAAGCATTATGATACAGCAGATTATCCGCAATGCGGTCTGCATTTTCCTCTGCCTTTTGAGTTTGATCCCCTTCTGGATCATGATCGTCAATGCGACGAGAACCAGTGTGGCGATCCAGTCCAGCTTTACGCTGATTCCGTCCACACACTTTATGACGAACTGGAACAACCTGCTGAAGCAGGCGGCTGAGCAGGCGTCGATCTGGCGTTATATGGGCAACAGCCTGATCATCGCGGCGGGCTCCACAATACTGTCGGTGTATTTCTCCACGATGACGGCTTACGGTGTGACGGCCTATAAGTTCAAGGGTGCGAACTTCGCGTGGGCGTTTATCATGGCGATCATGATGATCCCGGTACAGGTTTCCTCCATCGGTTTCTTCCGCTTTATGGCACAGCTCCATTGGACGAACACCTACTTGCCGCTGATCATCCCGGCTGTGGCTGCGCCGGCGACGGTATTCTTCATGAGACAGTACATGATCAGCGCGCTGCCGCTGGAGATTCTGGATTCCGCGAGAATCGACGGCTCCGGCGAGTTCAGAACGTTCAACACGATCGCGATGCCGCTGATGAAGCCCGCGGTGGCGACACAGTGCATCTTCGCTTTCATCGGTTCATGGAACAACTTCTATACGCCTTCCATGCTGCTGACGTCTCAGGTGAAGTTCACGCTGCCGATGTTCGTGCAGCAGATGAGAGGCGAGCGTTTCCGTTCCGACCACGGTATTATCTACGCGGGTCTGGTTGTGACGATCATGCCGATCTTCGTCGTATACTTCATCCTCTCGAAGTACATCATTGCCGGTGTAGCTCTGGGCGGTGTGAAGGAGTAACAGATTATCAGGATTATGCAGGGAGACAGCGGTTTAACCGGCTGTCTCCTTTTTTGCGTCTTATCGTTGCTGTACTATGTTCTCTGCTGATATGGTAAAGTTTCAAATTATGTGTTACACTGATACCGTCGGGCGGATTGGAGAAGGAGGGTGTGCGCGCTATGGATGCCTGGGTGATTTATGACGGAAACCGTGTGGCGGTCTATGAAGGGCTGCGCAGTCTGTGCGAGTATGCGGGCAGGGATACGCAGTGGTGCGACAGACTGTGGGGGTTTTTGCTGACGGACGGGGAACTGATGGCGGAGTTTACCGCTTACCTGCGGAAGCATACTTTCGCGGATCGCGTGAAGGCCGGCGGTTATTCCATGACGGATCTGTATGTGCAGCAGCTTGACGCTTACAATATCCGGCAGGACTCCGGCAAGAATACGGCCGCATGCAATAAGGAAGAGATGGTTCTGGAGGCTTTCGACACTATGGCGAAGCTTCGCAGGAAGTCGGGGCAGCCGCCCCACGGCTGGCAGGACGGCTTCGGCATGGACAGGATGTAACGGCGTGTACGGCGGGGAACGGACAGACGGATGGAAAAACGCGGCACGCACCTGCCGGGCGGGCGTTCGCGGATGAGGATCAATATGGACAGAACGGAATTTATCGAGAGACTGCAGCGCGCTCTGGCAGGCGGCCTGGGCAGCGGGCTGGTTGCGGAGAATGTGAGATATTATCAGGAATATATCGACTCGGAGATCAGAAAAGGAAAGAGCGAGGAGGAGGTTCTCTCCATGCTCGGCGATCCGAGGCTGCTCGCCAAGAGCATTATTGAGGCAAACAAGCACGCGGGCCAAAGCTACGGCTCCAACCGCGGCTATGATGAAGAGGCGGAGGAGACAGTGGAGACGGTGGATTTCGACGGGGATGCCGAAAAGCCAAACGGCCGCGTCGTGATGCTGCCGGGCTGGCTGATCATGCTGATTGTCACTGTGGCCGTGGTGGTGCTGATCGGTTTAGCCACCGCGCTTTTCAGCTTCTTTGCGCCCGTGATCATCGTCGTGCTGATTGCGATTCTGATCGTCAAGATTTTTCAGAGACGCTGATATTGATGTTTCTGCGGGAGAGCAACAGAAACGGGCGCTTTGCAGCGTCCGTTTGAGGGGAGTATATAAATATTATATATAAGGGTCCGTAAATAGAAAGTGAAGGGTTTTTCTATTTACAAGTATTATTATATACATTTTTGTCGCAAATGCAACCGAAAATAGTACTAAAGTCCTAGGCTATATTTTGGTACTTTTATATAAAAAACTAGTACTAAAGCACTAGACAACGCCTGAATACTTTGCAGAGAATCCAGTCATACTATTTCTGTAACAAAAAACATTTAGGAGGTATTTGCGATGTCTAAGAATGATTATAGCCAGAATTCACAGAATGAGAAGCAGCAGGATAAGGCGGGCAGCCAGAGCCAGAACAGCCAGAAGAACAGCGCCGGTTCCAAGAACAGCTCCGGCAGCAATGCGCAGGATAACCAGAAGAACAGCAACTGTTAAGCTGTCCTGGCGTTATCGGTCAATACAATAAGCGGCGAATCCGGGAAGCGGTACTGTCATCGGGCAGTGCCGCTTCCTCCGTTTCTGTATTGTTATTTTGGAGACTTTAGTATACAATGTCAAGTGTGGCACAGAATGCCATATCAATAACATATAAGTAATAAGTAAAAACGGAGAACGTGATGAAAAAGATACGATTGGCAGCAGCGGCGTGTGCGCTGGCGATTCTGGCGGCCGGCTGCGCAGGGGAAGAGAAGGCCGCGGGAAACGGTGCAGAGAGCACGGCGGAAGCCGCGCAGTATGGCGAGGGCGACAGTCTGAAGCAGGCGGGTCTGGGCGCGATGGCAATTCTGTATGACGATTCCGTCTGGACTTACGACGAGACGCAGGGGAGTGATTCCAGCATGGCATTTACGGCGGCGGACGGTTCGCTGCTGGGACTGTCCTGCTCGCGGGAAGCCTTTTACCAGCATCCGCTTGACATGATTCAGATTACCTCGCAGCTCAATGCGGCTTACGAGGGCTTCGAGGAGCTCGAGGCGCCGACGCCTGTCACGGTGCAGGGAGAAGAGTGGTACGAATGGATTTATCAATATGAGGAGAACGGCGTGAAGACGGTGGCGCTGCAGCGCTTCTACGGCAAGAATTATTACGCCTATACGCTCACCTATATCGCCGAGGAGAAGACCTATGAGGCGAACAGAAATGAGGCGCTGAAGGTGATGAATTCCGCTGTGATGAGCGTTCCCGACAACGATGAGAACGAGCGCAAGGCCGCGGAATTTCTCGTGGGCGAGTGGGACCTGGGCGATTCGGGGTATCTGGTGTTGAACGACGACGGCACCTACGCCTGGTATATGGACGCCGGCAAGGATGAGAAGAATGTGCATAAGGGCACCTACGCCGGCGACGTGGCGAACGAGTCGCTGGGCTTTCAGGAGGGCGAGGGCATCTATCTGGTGCTTTTCCCGGAGGTGCTCTATGCGGACGGCAAGGAGGGCAAAACCGCCAGCGCCAAGTATGACTACGGCATTTCGCTCACGCAGCAGGCGGACGGCACCTATCCGATGATCAATGCCGCCACATTCGCCATGTATTCGATGACGAGGCAGGAATAGCGGGGAGCGCCATGGAGAGATTTGAGTATATTGCCCCCTGCCATTTCGGTCTGGAGGCGGTTTTAAAGAGAGAGATTGCCGAGCTCGGTTATGAGATCGTCTCGGTGGAGGACGGCAGGGTCGTCTTTGCGGGGGACGCGGCGGCAATGTGCCGGGCCAATATCTTCCTGCGCACGGCGGAGCGCGTGCTGTTAAAGGTGGGAAGCTTTCACGCGGAGACCTTCGAGGAGCTTTTTCAGGGGACAAAAGCGCTGCCCTGGGGAGAGTATCTGCCGAAGGACGCCAAATTCTGGGTGGCGAAGGCGGCCAGCGTGAAGAGCAGACTGTTCAGTCCCTCCGACATTCAGTCCGTGATGAAGCGGGCGATGGTGGAGAGCATGAAAGCGTCCTATTCGACGGAGGTGTTCCCGGAGAGCGGCGACGCTTATCCCGTCCGGGTTTTTCTGATGAAGGACGAGGTGACGGCAGGGCTTGACACGACGGGGGAGTCGCTGCACAAGCGGGGCTACCGCAAGATGACGGCCAAGGCGCCCATCGCGGAGAATCTGGCCGCCGCGCTGATCATGCTGACGCCCTGGAGAGGCGACCGCATTCTCGTGGATCCCTTCTGCGGCTGCGGGACGATTCCCATCGAGGCGGCAATGATGGCCGCACATATGGCGCCGGGCATGAACCGCAGTTTCACGGCGGAGAACTGGACGCATCTCGCCGACAGAAAATGCTGGTACCGCGCTGTGGACGAGGCGGAGTCGCTGGTCGATCCGGACGTGGAGACGGATATTCAGGGCTATGATATCGACGAGGATATCGTGGCGGCCGCCCGGGCCAACGCGAAGCTGGCCGGGGTGGACCGCATGATTCATTTTCAGAAACGGGACGTCGCCGCGCTGAGTCATCCGAAGAAGTACGGCTTTATCATCACCAATCCGCCCTATGGGGAGCGGATCGAGGAGAAGAAAAATCTGGCCGGACTCTACGGGACGCTCGGCGAGCGATACAGGCAGCTGGACAGCTGGTCGCTGTATCTGATCACGGCCTACGAGCAGGCGGAGCAGGCCGTCGGCAGGAAGGCGGACAAAAACCGGAAGATCTATAACGGCATGATGAAGACCTATTTCTATCAGTTTATGGGACCGAAACCGGGCGGGAGCAGGAGGCAATGACGAAGCAGAGCAGGTTGATGAAAAGGATGGCCGTATACTGCAGCATATTTGTGGCGACGGCGATGGGGGCGATGCTGTATTACAGCGCCCATAAGATCATCGTGGTGGCCGATGTGGCGCAGGATGAGGTGGCGCAGTCGTCCGGCGTCAGCGCGCAGGAAGCGCCCGCTGTGGAGGACAGGAATCACATAGAAATTGACCGAGATAGTCAAAATACGAGCTATTTTTGTATTCCGCTGCCGGAAAACGTGCACGCGGAGGAAGTGACCGTAGAGAATCACTATATGGACAGGGAGCTGTGGGTCAGCATCGCGCCGAAAGACATGGACGGGGTCGCCGCTTTTTATGAGACGAACGGCGTCTACGGCAACTGCGAGAGCGTGCGGGAGGGACATTATGACGCGGAGAAACAGAGAGTCTGCCTGCGCTTTGCGCTGAACGGCGTGTACGAGTACCACAGCATCTTCGAGGACAACACGCTGTATGTGGAGTTCATGGCGCCCAAGGAAGCTTATGACAGAATCATTGTGATCGATCCGGCCTACGGGCTGGAGGATACCGGCGTCGCCACGCAGGACGTCAGCGCCAAGGAGATCACGCTGGAGGTGGCCCGGGCGCTAAAGACGAAGCTGGACGAAACGGATATCAAGGTGTATTATACAAGAATGGACGACAGCAATCCGGACGCGGAGAGCCGCGTGCAGCTGGCGGCCGCGACCAAGGCGGATATGCTGATCCGCATCGAGGTAAACGGCGACGAGGACAGCAAGCAGTACGGCACGGAGACAGTCTATAACAGCCGGTTCTTCATTCCGGGCTTCGGCAGCATCGAGCTGGCCGATCTGTTGGAGAGGGAGGTCGTGACCGCCATCAGCGGCAAGGCGAACGGTCTGCTGGAGGCGGACGAGGACGACGAGGTGATCAGCGCTGCCACGGTTCCCGCCGCGGCGGTCAAAGTCGGGTATCTGACGAACGGGCAGGAGGCGATTCTTCTGCAGCGGGAAGATTATATCCAGCGCATTGCGGAGGGAATTTACCAGACGATTATAAAGGCTTACGAGCAGTAGAAATGAGGCGGCGCGGATACGGATGACAAGACGGACGAAGGCGCCGGAAAGCGGAGACGGACATGAAGGGGACAATCATATTTGCCACGGGCAATGCCGGCAAAATGCGTGAGATCAGGGAAATATTGGGAGACATTGACATGGAGATCCTCTCCATGAAGGAGGCCGGAATAGAGGCGGACATCGTGGAGGACGGCGCGAGTTTCGAGGAGAACGCCGTGATCAAGGCCAGGGCCGTGGCGGATAAGCTGGCCGGGCGGCGGGAGCCGGCGTATGCGGAGGCCATCGTGATGGCGGATGATTCCGGGCTGGCGATCGACGCGCTGAACGGGGAGCCGGGCATCTATTCCGCGCGTTATCTGGGGGAAGATACGCCGTACAGCGTCAAGAACCGCAGCCTCATAGCAAGGCTTGCGGGCGTGCCGGATGAGAAGAGGACGGCCAGATTCGTGTGCGCCATAGCAGCCGTGCTCGCCACGGGAGAGACATTGGTCACGCAGGGCGTGATCGAGGGCCGGATCGGCTATGAGGAGAAGGGCGGCAACGGCTTCGGCTACGACCCGATCTTCTGGGTGCCGGAGTACGGCTGTACGACGGCGCAGCTGTCGGAGGAGGAGAAAAACCGGATCAGCCATCGGGGCAGAGCGCTCAGGGCGATGAAAGAGGAACTGGGAAAGAGGATATAGTAATGATGAGGATATTGGTCGTGAGCGATACGCATCGCAACAATACCAACTTTTTGAAATTGACGGAAAAGATCGGGCCGCTTGATATGCTGGTTCACTGCGGTGATGTGGAGGGAAGCGAACTCGTCATCAGCAAGGCGGTGGACTGCCCCGTGGAGATGGTGCAGGGCAACAACGACTTTTTCTCCGAACTGCCCAAGGAGAAGGAGTTTATGATCGGGCAGTACCGTGTGTGGCTGACCCACGGCCACAACTACTACATATCCATGAATACGGAGATGATCAAGCAGGAAGCCCGCGATAGGGAGGCGGACATCGTCATGTGCGGACACACTCACAAGCCGATGGTGGACATCGGGAGCGATCTGACGCTCATCAACCCGGGCAGCATCAGCTATCCGAGGCAGGAGAACCGCAGACCCAGCTATATTCTGATGGAGATCGACGAAGAGGGGGAAGCGCATTATACGGTGAATTATATGTGAAAAGGCCGGACGGCGGCCGCCTGCCGGATCTGCGCGGCATTCGCAAAATCGCCCTTGACAGTGGAAAAGGGATATTATATAATGAAACTTGCGTTGCAGATGGGATAGCTTAGGCGCTTGCTGCGGGGTGTGGCTCAGCTTGGCTAGAGCGCCTGGTTTGGGACCAGGAGGTCGCAGGTTCGAATCCTGTCACCCCGACGCGTTTTATATCATATGCGGGTGTAGTTCAATGGTAGAACACCAGCCTTCCAAGCTGGATACGTGGGTTCGATTCCCATCACCCGCTCTGTTCATTTTAGTGGGAAACCCTGAGTTTATCGGGTTTCCTACTGTTGTTTTTGTGAAATAGTAATATATTCTGTATACTTTGCGTAACACTTTTTTTCAACAGGCAGCAGTACTTTGAGGATAAAAAGCGTCATAATGACTGCGTACAAAACTGCGGACAAGGCGTCTGTAATAGTGATCTGCAGATTCACAGTTCCCGCAGCAGCCAGCAAAATCTTTTTGACAATCATCTCATTGCCGCACAGCCAAAGTGTCTCTTGGCCCATTCTGGCAAAAGAGGGTATTGAATCCGCCAGGCTGCGGGCCAGAATAATATGGAAACTGATAATGAGCATTGCCCGCACAATAGGATAAAGGTAATCGGCGAAGGGTAATGCGAAAAAGAGATGGCCAAGGAAATCTTCATCGGTGTAAACCATAACAAGGTAGCATGCTAACAGCACAGCGGAAGCCATGACAAGGAGTTTCTGCCATTTTTTTCGGCAGATGACTTCTTTTTTCAGGAAGCTGCTGAGTGAATATCCAAGCGCATAGTAAATCATATAATGACAAGCGGAATCTATGTTAAAAAACCATGAAGGCTGTACGCTCGGATTATGAGGAAAAACGGTGCAGGACAAAAGATACAGGATGAACGATGCCGCTGCCAGGAAGGATCTGCGTTTCAACAGCCGCCTCAGCAGATCAAAGAAAATGCTCATAACAAACAGGCAGGAAAAGAACCAGAGAGAAGAAGCCGGCATCTGATTTCGGATTCCCCAGATAAATTGTTTTAGGTATTTCAGATAGGTAATAAAATCCTTTGGAGTTGTCAGAACAATAACGATCATGGAAAGAATGACAAGAAAAGAGTAAGGCAGCAAAAGCTGTTTGCACTTTTTCAAAAAGGCTTCGGAAAATGTAAGCGATTCCAGCCGATCGGCGAACAGACCGGAGACAAAGAAAAACAAAGGAACATGGTAAAGAAAAACGAAGTTGTATAAACGCTCCGTTCCATCCCCGGAGTGTAAATGCCCGCAAAAAATAGCAATGATACCTGTTAATTTTAATAAATCGATCCAAGCGATTCGGTTCTTTTCCATCATTTCACCACCTGCGCAATCAGGGAGAACCGCACAGCAATTCTCCTGCCTCAACTTACCGGAGCAATCATATCATATTCTTATCGTATCTGCAATGGTGAAATCGCTTTCGGGCAAATATGCCTTGACAGACCGGAGCAGGCTATGATACCATATGTTTTGTGGTTATAGGCAGATGCCGGAAAGTTCGATTCCCATCACCCGCTCTGCCTGTATCACAGGCGCTATACGTGTTCGTAGCTCAGCTGGATAGAGCAACGGCCTTCTAAGCCGTGGGTCGGGGGTTCGAATCCCTTCGAGCACGTTGATATGGTGGGTATGGCGCAGTTGGCTAGCGCGCCAGATTGTGGCTCTGGAGGCCGAGGGTTCGAGTCCCTCTATCCACCTTGCATGGGAAATGCGGTCGGCAAGGTTCCATGCTGCAGCCGTTGGCTCGCCACCTGCCGAAACAGTGGGCTATCGCCAAGCGGTAAGGCACAGGACTTTGACTCCTGCATTCGCCGGTTCGAATCCGGCTAGCCCAGCTATATGGACCACTAGCTCAGGTGGTAGAGCACTTGACTTTTAATCAAGTTGTCTGGGGTTCGAATCCCCAGTGGTTCACTAGATTGTGCCGTAGCCTAGAAGGGGGATTCGAACCCCAGTTCGACATCCCCAGTGGTTCACTGAATTGTTCCACAGCTTGTATGGGGATTCGAACCCCGGTTCGGCCATCCCCAGTGGTTCACTGTGTGATTGCGAGTTCGGATTTTCCGGACTCCTTTTTTACGCGGGCAATGGACCGAATTGACAGAAGGGAGTACATATGGAGGAAGTCAGAGAAGAAAACAAGATGGGCGTCATGCCTGTAAACAGACTGCTGCTCACCATGTCTTTTCCGATGATGGTGTCGATGCTGGTGCAGGCGCTCTACAACGTGGTGGACAGCATCTTTGTATCCAGAATCAACGAGAATGCGCTCACGGCGGTCTCCCTCGCCTTTCCGCTGCAGACGCTGATGATCGCGCTGGGCGGCGGCATGGGCGTGGGTGTCAACGCGGTGCTGTCCAAGGCGCTGGGCGAGAAGGATTTTGACCGTGCGAACAAGGCGGCGATCAACGGCGTGTTTCTGGCCGGCGTCAACTTCGTGATCTTTCTGCTGGTGGGGCTTTTCGCGGTTCGCCCTTTCTACATGAGCCAGACGGACGACGCGCAGATCATCGAGTACGGCTGTCAGTACCTGACGATCGTGTGCTGTTTCGGCTTCGGCGTCTACACGCAGTTTATCTTTGAGCGGCTCCTGCAGTCCACGGGGCGGACGCTCTATACCATGTTCACGCAGGGAACGGGCGCGATCATCAATATCATCATGGATCCGATTCTGATTTTCGGCTATTTCGGTTTTCCGAAGATGGGAGTCGCGGGGGCGGCGGCGGCCACCGTGTTTGGGCAGATCGTGGCGGGCATTATCGCTCTCATTCTGAATCTGAAAAAAAATACGGACATTCAGCTGCGCCTGAAAGGGTTTCGCCCCGATCTTGCCATGATCGGGCAGATCTATGTGGTGGGAATCCCCTCGATCATCATGCAGGCCATCGGTTCCGTGATGACCTACTGTATGAACAGGATTTTGATGGTGTTTACCTCCACGGCGGCGGCCGTATTTGGCGTCTACTTCAAGCTGCAGAGTTTTGTGTTCATGCCGATTTTCGGACTGAACAACGGCATGGTGCCGATCGTCGCCTACAACTATGGCGCCGGCAAGAAGGACCGCCTGTTAAAGACGGTAAAGCTGAGTATTATCTATGCGGTCAGCATCATGT
Source organism: uncultured Lachnospiraceae bacterium (assembly GCA_947586255.1). Classification (GTDB taxonomy): domain Bacteria; phylum Bacillota; class Clostridia; order Lachnospirales; family Lachnospiraceae; genus UBA3282. Next base: position 11,312 of record CANPXP010000014.1, read on the forward strand.
TCGTGGGCTTTCTCATATTTCAGATTTTCCCGGCGCAGCTCTTCGCGCTGTTTGACGCGTCGGAGACGATGCTGGCGATCGGCGTTCCGGCGCTGCGCACAATCAGTTTCAGCTTCTTGCTGGCTGGCTTCTGTATCATAGAGGGCTCGGTGTTCCAGGCGCTGGGCAACGGCGTTTACAGCATGCTGGTGTCGGTGGCCAGACAGCTCGTAGTGCTGATTCCCGTGGCTTATCTGCTGTCCAGGCTGGGCAATGTAGATTATGTGTGGTGGGCGTTCCCGATCGCGGAGCTGATGTCTCTCAGCATGACGATTGTGTTCCGCATCCGCATGGGCAGGAAAGTCATCGATCACATCGGGGAAGAGTCGTAGGCAGGATTGACAGAGACATGCCGGAATGATATGATACATAACGGATTCGGATTTCAGGAAGGAGTCCGGATCCTTTTTGTTTCTGCGGATGTGGCGAAATTGGTAGACGCGCTGGATTTAGGTTCCAGTGGGCGACCGTGCAGGTTCGAGTCCTGTCATCCGCATGATAAGGAGCGCTCGAAGAGCGGCTCCTTATTATCCGGATGACAAATGAAAGGAAGAATCTGATGCAGACTGCGAAGCAGGCTGGGGAGATGACTGCGGAAGCAGACATCTCCAGTTTGAAGTCCTGTCATCCGCATGATAAGGAGCGCTCGAAGAGCGGCTTATTATCCGCATACTTCGGTATAATTGTGTTGAAAACAACCTACAATAAATTTCAGTAAAAGGAGGAATATCATGAATCGATTGCAGAACAAAGTAGCTGTTATCACAGGCGGCAATTCCGGCGTGGGAGCCGCCACGGCCAGGCTGTTTGCCGCGGAGGGCGCATCCGTGATCATTACGGCGCGCAGAGAGGCGGCGCTTGAAAAGATCGCCGATGAGATCAAACAGGCGGGAGGAACCGTGCTGGCCATCTCTACGGATATCTCCAAGCCGGAGGATCCCGAGCGTCTGATGCAGACTGTGATGGAGAAGTTTGGCAGGATCGACATTCTGGTCAACAACGCGGGAATTCTGGAGGAGGGGTTGAAACCCATCGACCGCTATTCGGACGAGGATCTGGACAGGATCGTGGAGACGAACCAGAAGGGCACCATGCGCTGCATGCGCGCGGCGAGCAGCAGGATGCAGTCCGGCGCGAGCATTGTCAACGTGGCTTCGGTGGCGGGTTATGCGGGCTGCGGCGGAGCGGCTTACGTCTCCTCCAAGGCGGCGGTTATCGGCGTCACCAAGCATACGGCGCTGCGGTTCCAGGCGCAGGGGATTCGCTGCAATGCGGTGTGTCCCGGCACGATCGTGACGCCGATGACTTCGTCCATGAAGGCCGACGCCCTTGATCAGGATATGTTCGGCGCGATGTCCGTGCACTCCAATCTGCGCACGCAGCCCTGCACGGCGGAGGATGTGGCGAATATTCTGCTGTTCCTCGCAAGCGACGAGTCCCGCGCTGTGACGGGCCAGATTCTGGTGACGGATTTCGGCGCAAGTCTGTAAAGGCATAAACCATAAAAAAGAACACCCCGGGGCCCTCGTGCAAGCACGATGTCCCGGGGACATTCTTTTTTCTGACTCTGCTTATGCGCTAATAGTTTACCTGCCCTTTCATGCGCTCATGGTCGCGCATCTTGCCGTAGACCTCCTGATATCGGTCGAGGATCTGCTCGGGGGACATGCCCGCGAGATTCTGCTGCTGCATATAGAGCATTGCCAGCGCCTCGAATTTATTGGAGGGAAAAGTACAGAGCGATACATTGCCTGTGCTGTCTGCCATGGGTATCCATCCTTTCTCATGTATTCTGACGGTGTCCCGTCCATTTCAGTATAGGCGATAGCGCGTGCAAATGCAAGGCCGTCAGGGCAGTCTGACGCTGAAGCGGCTGCCGCCCGCGGGATTGTCCTGCACGGTGATGCGGCCGTGATGCGCCGTGACGATCTCATAGGCGATGGCGAGTCCGAGCCCGAAGTGCCCTTTGGCGCTCCGGGATTTTTCGGCCCGGTAGAAGCGGTCAAAGATATGGGGCTTGTCCTCGTCGGGGATACCGACGCCGGTGTCGGTCACGGTGATTTCAAAGCCTGTCCTGCGGTCTTTGCCGCAGCGCAGGGCGAGTTCGATGCTGCCGCCTTCCGGCGTGTAGCTGACCGCATTGTGCAGCAGGATGGAGAGCACCTGTGCGATGCGCTCGGCGTCGCAGTTGCAGCGCGCCGTGGGCGTATCGGGCAGCGCCAGCGTCAGCGTCAGTCCCTTGTCACGGCACAGCGGCTCGAACGCCTCGTAAGCGTTGAGGCACAGCGTATCCAGTTCCGCGGGTTTTCGCTCGATGAGAAAACGGCTCGTGCCGGAGCGGGTCAGCGCCAGCATGTCGTCGATCAGTCTGTTCATACGCTGCCCTTCCTGGCGGATCGTCCGGAAGAAACCGTCGCGCTCCCTGCCGGAGGCGCTTTCACAGCATTCGCTGCTCGCCAGGATGACGGAGAGCGGCGTCCGCAGCTCGTGGGAGGCGGCGGCGATGAACTGCAGCTGTTTTTCCTGATTTTCCCGGAGGGGTTTCAGAAGCCTGCCCGTAAAGAACCACGCGAACACGAAAAGCACCGCGCAGGCGCCCAGATCGATCCACGCAAAGAGCGCGCGCTGGCGCCGGATGGATTCGCGGAGGGGCCGTAAGGAGTACAGAATCATGATCTGCGTCGCGGAATTGTCGTGCTCGATGTCGATGCGGGAGGCGTAGTAGGACTCCCCTGTCGTCGGGGAGGTAAAAGGATATTCGATGTGCCAGATGCCGGAGTAGCTGCTGCCGTCCGGGGAAGCGACCGCGACCGAGATCCGGTCGTCGTAGGCGTCGAGACTTTCCTGTAAAAGGACTTGACTATGCGAGTCAACAGGGCCGCTCAGGGTATTGTGCAGAAAAGGCACGCCGTTGTCCACCACATAGATGATATAATCGTTCTGGGCTTCCAGTCTGGCGAGCCACTGCATGGACACGTAGGTGGACTGTTCCAGGTTGGCGGTGATGGTGCCGATGTCGTTCTGAAAAGACTGAAAGCGGCTGCTTCGCAGGCTGCCCTCGGAGACATACAGGTACAGAAACGACATGAAGAGCATGATCGCCGCTGTGATGCCGCCGCAGAATATGGTAAAAATAAAGTGCGCTTTACGGAACATGACTGTCCTTTCCGTCACAGAGTAGATTTTTCATGATGCGCCTTGAGCGCGTCTGTTTTTGTGGGGGGGGGCGAGCCTGTAGCCCACGCCGCGCACGGTCTTGATCTGCAGGAGGCTTCCCACCGCTTTCAGACGGCGTCTGAGAAAATAGACGTAATTGTCGAGATTGCCGTCCTCCACGTCGCTGTCAGGGCCCCAGACTTTTAGCAGAAGCGTCTCCCGGGAGATGGTTTGTCCGGGCGCGTGCAGGAGGCTTTCCAGCAGACTGCCCTCCCGCCTGGAGAGCGTGCTGACGCCCGCCGGTCCGGTCAGACTCATGTCGCGTCCCGACCAGGTGATATCGTGACAGGCCAGCGTGTCCGGCTCGGCGTTCAGAGCGGCAGAGCGTCTGGTGACGCAGCGGATGCGGGCCAGCAGCTCCTCGAATTCAAAAGGTTTCACGAGGTAGTCGTCGGCGCCCAGGTCCAGACCTTCGATTTTGTCCTCCAGCGTTCCCAGCGCCGTGATCAGGATGACCGGCGTGCGGACGGACTGTTCCCGCAGGGCGGCCAGCACCTTTGTCCCATCCAGACACGGGAGCATGCGGTCCAGCAGAATCACGTCATAGATGTCCTGCGCGCCGTAGTAGAGCGCCTCGTCGCCGTCGCAGCAGGAATCCACGCTGTAACCCCGCCCGGTCAGCTGCCAGGCCAGCGCCTTATTCAGATCTTTGTCGTCCTCCGCCAGCAGGATACGCATATCGGCTGTTTCTCCTTTTTGTTCCTTATGATAATAGTATCACACAAATCTGGAAAGAATCTCTAAAAATTTTTAAGTTTATTCTTAAGTTTCTTTAGAGGAAGGTTAGAGATTGCTCTGGTATACTGATGATAATATGTAAAGCGAGGATCGTGCAAAGCTACAGGATATCAGAAGGGAGACACAAATGCGGAGTAGACAGATGAGGAGCAAACTCACGGCAATCTCTGTGGCGGCGGCAATGGTGTTTGCGCTTGCCGGCTGCGGGGCAGATGCCGGCGGGCAGACTGGCGCGGAACCGGGCGTAAGTGACGCAGCGCCGGAGGGGACCATCGCCGCCATCGACAAGGAAGTGAGCATGGGGCGGTACGTGGAGACGCAGATTGATCTGGCGGAGCAGCTGAAAGCGCAGAACGCCGGGATGGAGATGCAGTCCATGTGCCGGCTTGCGGACGGTCGCATCGTCATACTGGACGGTATCGCGGGCGTGCTGGTCTCGGAGGATGAGGGCGATACCTGGAGCGTGGAGAATCCCGCCTGGTTTACACAGATGCAGGAGGAACAGATCTTTATCAGTTCGATGGCGATGACGCCGGACGGTACGGCCGCCGTCGTGTATGATCCGGCGGACAACGGCGATGAGTTTCAGCCGGTCATGAAGCTGGTGCTGCCGGATGGCGCGGAGGTGCCGGTGGAGATGGCGCTGACGGAGGAGGAAAAATACGTCAGGCAGGTGATTGCGGACGAGGACGGCCGCATCTTTGCCAACACCTTCGACGGGGTGTACGAGATCACGGCGGACGGCGGCAGCGAGAAGATCGCGGGGATTGGCTCGCCGGAGGTCAGCGTGGCGTGGATTCAGGCGCGGGGCAGACTGCTCTATCTGGATCCGGTCGCGGCACCGCCGCAGATTTTTGATCTGGATGCAGGGGAATATGTGGAGGATGAGGTTCTGACGGAATTCGTGGAGACCAATTACGCGGGGCGCTCCTACAACAGCAGCAGTTCCACCGATATGTATCTGCTGCCGGGGGCGGACGACACGCTCTATATCGCCGGCAGCAAAGGCATTCACCGCCATGTGGTGGGCGGCAACATGATGGAGCAGATCGTGGACGGCGATCTCTCGATCCTGAGCAATCCGGCTTACAATTTCGTCGCCATGCTGGAGCTGGACGGGGACGCTTTTCTGGCGCTCTTCGACAACGGCAAGGCGGTTCGCTTCCGCTATGATCCGAACGTGCCCAGTCTGCCGGAGAATGCGTTGGTGATCTACAGCCTGCGGGAAAACGCGGACGTCAGACAGGCCATCGCCGCTTTTCAGACAACTCACGCCGACACCTTCGTCTCCTATAAAGTCGGCATAGGCGACGGCGATTCGGTGACGGCGGAGGACGCGGCCAAGCGGCTGAACACCGAGATCATGGCGGGCACGGGGCCGGACCTGATCGTGCTGGACGGGCTGCCGATGGACTCTTATATCGAAAAAGGGCTGCTGCTCGATCTGACCGACTATCTGGCGCAGTACAGCCAGAAGGAGCCGCTCTTCGACAATGTGATTGAGGCGTTGAAAAGGGACGGCAAAGCGTACATGGCGTGCGGCACGGTGATTATGCCGATGTTGGTGGCGAAGGAGAGCGAGGCCACCAATCTGACAGAGCTGTCAGGTGTGGCCGACACGGCGGAGAAGCTGCGCGCGGTGCATCCCGGAGAGGACATCGTTGGCATCTGCGATGAGCGGGATCTTCTGGGGCAGTTCATAAGCACCGGTGCGCCGGCGTGGATGCGGGAGGACGGCACGCTGGATAGGGACGGCATCGGGCAGTACCTGGAGCAGTGCAGGCGCATCTGGGAGGCCCAGATGGACGGTATCTCCGCGGACGTCGTCAAAGCTTACGGCGAGGACGGCCCGTACTATGTCGGCGTCGGCGCGGAGGAGATCAGAAGCGGTATGGTCGAGCACGGCATCCAGCAGGGAGTCGATCGCTATGCCATGGGCGAGATGCAGCTCTTGAGCGGCTGGACGATCTCCTACTACACCTATGCGGAACTGCTCTCCATCAGGCGGAATCATCTGAAGGGTTATGAAGATGTGACCGCGGCGCCGATGCAGGGGCAGTGCGCGGGCGTGTTTTCGCCAAAGACGCTGATCGGCGTCAGCGCGGCCTCCGACAAACAGGAGGAAGCCAAAGCTTTTCTGGACGTCTTCCTGTCCGCGGACGTCCAGGCCATGTACAGCGGATTCCCGCTGAATCAGAACGCTTTCGATATCCAGTTCACGCCGGAGGCCTCTTATCTGGGGCCGAACAACGAGTATGTCTACCTGTCCTCCCAGCGGTCGGACGGCGTGCAGTTTGACTTCACCATCTACTGGCCGGAGGAGGCGGAGATCGCGGCCTGCAAGGAGCAGCTTGGCGCGCTCACCACGGCCTATATGCCGGACGGCGTACTGGAGAAAGCCGTGGTCGAGGAGGGCGTCGCCTTCCTGAAAGGGGAGCGCACGCTGGAGGAGACGCTTGCGGCGATCGAGAAGGATGCGCAGATCTATATGGCGGAGTAAAAAAGATAAAAAATGAAAAGGGAAAAAATATGCAAAACAGAAGGATCATGAGAACAGATAGGAAAGAAAATATAAAGCCGGGCGTGCGCGGCTCGGCGCGCAGACTCGCGGCGATTGTGCTTGCGGCGGCCTTGACAGTCGGGCTTGCGGGCTGCGGCGGAGGAGAGGAGAAGGAGACGGGCGCGCAGCCCGCTGCGGACGCAACGGGAGATACCGCGGCGCAGGGCGACAAAGCGGCGGCCGACGGCCAGACCGCCATGGGGCGGTACGTGGAGGAGGAGATCGACCTGTCGGCTCAACTCAGCACACCGGCCTTTATGGGGATGCGGGAAGACGGCAGCCTCGTCATTATGGACACGGAGACGGGAATTTTCGTCTCTGAGGACAACGGCGTGACGTGGACGCAGGACGATCCGGCGTGGTATACCGCGATGAAAGCGGAGGAGACGATTTATATGAGCGGCATGGCGATGCTGCCCGACGGCACGGCGGCGGTGGCCTATGTGCCCGATACGGAGAGCGAGGACTGGCAGCAGGAGGTCGCCCTCTATGCGCCTGACGGGACGGAGGTCGAGCTGACGTTTGCGTTCACGGAGGAGGACGGCTACGCCAAAGACCTGGAAGTGGACTCCGACGGACGTTTTTTCGTGAGAACCAACCGCAACGTCTATGAGCTGCATCCGGATGGCAGCGGCGGCAAGGTGCTGTCACCGGAGGAAAGTTCTCATGTCTGGGCACACAACAATTTGTTGTATATCGACTGCGATATGGACGGCATGGAGATGCCCGCCGTCTATGACATGGACGCGGAGGAGTATATCGAGGATACGGTGCTGGTGGATTTCGTGCAGAAAACCTACGGAGGCCGCTATTATAACGGCCATTATTACGCCACGATAAGTCTGCTGCCGGCGGACGGCGACACGGTCTATCTCTTCGGGCCGAAGGGCGTCCACAGACATTCCGTGGGCGGCAACATGGTGGAGCAGGTCGTGGACGGCGCGCTCTCGCACCTGAGCAACCCCGACTATGCGCTGATCGCCACGCTGCAGCTAGCGGACGACGAGTTTCTGGCGCTCTGCGCGGGCAGCAAACTGCTGCATTTCACCTACGACCCGGACGTGCCGACGGTGCCGGAGAACATGCTGACGGTGTACAGCCTCGAGGAAAACGACGATATCAGACAGGCGATCTCCTATTACCAGACGCAGAATCCGGAATGGTTCGTCTCCTATGAGATCGGCATGGAAGACAGCGCCGTGACCAGGGACGACGCGCTCAAGAAGCTGAACACGGAGGTTATGGCTGGTACGGGCCCCGACCTGATCGTGATGGATGGGCTGCCAATCGATTCCTATATCGAAAAGGGGCTGCTTCTGGACCTCACGGACTACTTCGCGCAGTACAGTCAGAAGGAGCCGCTCTTTGACAACGTGATCGAGGCGTTAAAAGTGGACGGCAGGGCGTACATGGCGCCGGCTGTCATGGAGCTGCCCGTGGTAGGGGCGCGGGAAAAGTATGTAACAGATATGACAGACCTGTCAGGTGTGGCGGACGCGCTGGAGCGGATGCGCGCGGACTATCCGGGAGAAAACCTGACCGGCATGGTGAGCAGCGGGGAAGTGTTGAAGCGCTTCGTCTACACCAGCGCACCGCTGTGGCTTAACGAGGACGGCGCGCTTGACATGGAAGTGATCGGGGCATATCTGGAACAGTGCAAGCGCATCTATGACGCGCAGATGGACGGACTGGACAAAGACATTCTTGCGAAATATATGGAGCGCAATGAGAGACTTTCTTCCTATACGGGGATTGACATGTCCACCTATGAATCCAGCGCGGGCAACGATGTGCTGACGGTGATCAGCGGCGAGCAGCATATGGCGAGCGGCGACATCGACAATATGTGGTACTATGCGGAGATGCTGGGCTTAGAGAGAGCGCCGGGCTGCGAGGACGTCCGCGTAATTCCCATGCAGGGACAGTGTACGGGCATCTTCAAGCCAAGAACACTGCTGGCGATCAGCGCGGCTTCCGCCCAGCCAGACGCGGCGAAATCCTTCATGGATCTGTTCCTCTCCGCAGACGCACAGGCCAATTACGACGGCTTTCCGCTGAATCAGGCGGCCTTTGACAAGCAGTTTACACCGCCCGCGGATCTGGGAGAGAACAACGAGTACGGAACTCTCTCCAGCAGTAACGGGGATGAGGAACCCATCACGCTGCGCACTTACTGGCCCACGGAGGAGGAGACGGCGGCCTTCAAGGAGCGGCTCGCCTCGCTGCAGACGGCCTACATCACCGACAGCGTGCTGGAGAGCACGGTGTTCCAGGTGGGCAGCGGCTACCTGAACGGGGAGCGGAAGCTGGATGATGCGCTGGCGGAGATTGAGAAGAGGGCCGCGATCTATATGGCGGAGTAGAGTTTGAGTAATGCCGCGCGGTTTCTTATCTATTCTATACCGCAGCAGATGCACAGCGGGAAGAATGTGAGCTTTACATTCTTCCCGCTGCTGTCAATTCAGGGAGATCTTTCAGAACCCCATCTCCTTTAAATTATGTACAAGATCCACATAGAACTCCCGCACGTCGAAGCCGGGGATATTCTCGCGGTTTAAGTCGATCATGTCGCCGTGGGAGATACCGCGGCCTTTCGGAACACTTAACAGGACGAAATCGCTGCCCCACTTCATGCTCTCCGTGGACACCAGGCCGTCGCACTCGCCGTCGAAGTGCTTTACAAGCGGGTAGACCATGTTCAGGGGAAACCTGCCGCCGGACGCGCGGTTCATCTTTGACCCGACGCTCTGATAGAAGACCTGCGGGCTGTCTGGCAGACCGGCGTTGAGATACTGACAGGAGGAGGCGGTCAGATCGCGCACCGCCGCCAGAAAGTCGGGATTGTGATCGCCGAAGCGGGACAGCGTGCGGTTGTATTTGGAGGCCACGCTGCGGCAGACTTTATCCGGGATTTTTTCTAGGAGGTAGTCCGCGAAAATACAGCCCCTGTGCGGGGTATTTATGGTGGTGAGGGAGGCCACGAGGTCCGCCGCGCCGCAGGCGGAGATGGCGTAGCGGCTGTCCAGACCGCCCTTGGAGTGGGCGATGATGTTGACCTTGCCGCATCCCGTCTCACGCACGATCTGCCGGATACGCGTGGCCAGCTCCTCGCCGCAGTCAGCCACGGATGCGGCGGACTGCTGTCTGCCGTAGTGGAGGTGCGCGCCGTTTCTCTTCAGCTCGGCGGGTACCCTGCCCCAGTAGTCGAAGAAGCGGAAATCGCGGAAGAACACGCCGTGGACCAGCAGAATCGGATAGCGTGTGCGGCAAAGCTGTGTCTCGGCGCGGGTCTGATTCAGGATATATTTTTCATTTTCATAGAGGACTTCGCTGCCGGCGATGTGTATGATGCGGCACAGCACGTAGAGGTGCACGATGGGAATCATGCCGCAGGCGATGCCGACGATGCGCCATCTGACACCCAGCTGCACGGAAGTCGCGTACATGCGGATGATGCCGTTCCAGAACAGAACCAGCTCTATGAGCAGGGCGAGGAGCAGATACCTGACCCAGAACAACAGGGTCCCTGTCCGGAGGGAAAAGGAGAAGGAAGCTCCCATGCCGGCGTTTACGGGAAGCCGCAGGAGCCAGACAGCGAGACAGAGCGCGATCTCCGCGGTCGTGGTGGCGAGGAAGATCTGAAGGAGCGCGACGCCGTCCTCCAGAATCTTGTTGCGCGCGGTGGAAGTCTTGCGGATTGTGAACGCGGGAAAAAAGTTGAGATACAGCGTCAGGAGAAGGCAGACGGACTCCATTATTCTGCAGCAGAAGGGCATCGGCGTATCAATGCGGCCCGCGCCGCAGAGCAGGGCCGCCAGCAGGCGTGTGTTCAGCGCCGTCAGGATGACCAGGGCTGACAGAATTTTATACAGAGTCTTGCGCTTTTCTTCTTTTTGGGACAGTGTCATGGCATTTCCTTTCCTAAGTGTTACTTTTCGTGCAAAAAAATCATAGAGCAGCGCCTTACTCTTCTATTTGCCTCAAGATAATGTCCATCATCTGCCTTGGAGTAACAATGTAAGGTTTCTCTGGGAAATGCTTTATATTGCCTGTAACAAGATAGGAATCCGTCTCATTCCGTTCTTCCATGACCACTTCATAGAACACTCTGTCTTTTGGGTCAGAAAAAGGTATATCCAGTCCCCGCGCATCCACATAGAGCCCCAACCGCTCTATCTCACCAACGGCATCCTCAATGATCTGTTGCGTCAGCCGGAATTTCGGACGCGCAAGCACCTCCCGGTATTCTTTTACAATGTGCTGATTCAGTAACGGTATGATCGTTCCGCTGTAAACAAGTTCCAATACACTGCCGGGAACGGAATCCCATTTCAACATAGCGGAAACAAGGACATTGGTGTCAATGACAGCATAATATTTCATCCGGCTGCCTCACTCTCTGGCTGCAGAGATCTCCGCATTGATCTCCTCCAGCGACATTTCAGAGATTCCGTACTCTTCTGCGATGCGGCTGGCAGCCTGCATTGCCTTTATTCCTTTATTTTCCGTTTTTGGCTCCAGTTTCATACTGAACGGAATGCCATTTTCCTGTATCAGCCTTGACATACACATTCGAAGATAGGTCTGAAGGTCTATGCCGAGTCTTTCACATATTTCAACTGCCTTTATCCGCGATGTTTCTTCTGCTCTGAACTGAACCAAGGTATTTGCCATATTCCATTCCTCCTGTTGGATGTCTTGCTTTTATTATATCATCGTTTGATTATAATTGCAATCATTTGATGACACTATTATTTCCGCTATCAATAGGATTTTTTCCAGCAAACAGCGAATACTATTACTTTCAATTTCATGCCGTGTATTGTCTTGATCGCGGCGCAAATGCAAGCGGGTGGCACGCGCGGAAAATTTGCGTTATAATCATGGTGATACGGCGCAGGCGGCACTGCAGTGCGGGCATGAAACAGCGGCGGCAGCGCCGGTAGGAGACGGAGCGGTATACTATGGAGAAGAGCAGGGCCGGAGTGAGAGACCGGGAAAAAGAAAAGACAAGAGAGGAGCGCATGGCGACGGAATCTGTGGGAAGGCTGATGGTCAGCATGACCCTTCCGGCCATTCTGGCGCAGATCATCAACGTGCTGTACAGCGTGATCGACCGCATCTACATCGGGCACATGGAGGGCGTGGGCGCCAATGCGCTGACGGGCGTGGGCGTCACTTTCTGTATCACCATGTTCATCTCGGCTTTTTCCGCCTTTATCAGCAGCGGTGCGGCTCCGCTTGCGGCGATCTGGCTTGGCAAGGGCGACAGAGAACACGCGGAAAAGATTCTCGGCAACAGCGTGAGTTTTCTGATTGCGTGCACGGTTGTGCTGATGGCGGTCTTCTACGCTTTTCAGAGGCCGCTGCTCTATCAGTTTGGTGCCAGTGACGCTACTATCGGATACGCCATGGACTATCTCTCCATTTATCTCGCCGGCACGCTTTTCGTGGAGCTGGCGCTGGGGCTGAACGCCTTCATCATCTGCCAGAGCCGGGCAAAAACGGCGATGCTCTCCGTCCTGATCGGAGCCGTCGCGAACATCATTCTGGATCCGATCTTTATCTTTGCGCTGCATATGGGCGTCAGGGGAGCGGCCGTCGCGACAGTGATCTCGCAGGGGCTGAGCGCGGCATGGATTCTGGCTTTTCTTTTTGGAAAGCAGTCCTCTCTGAAGATCCGAAGAAGCTGTATGCGCATCGACGGCGGTATTCTGGGGAGTGTGTTTTCCCTTGGCATCTCTCCTTTTATTATGAACGCGACGGAGAGCTTTATCAGCATTGTCTTAAACCACGGCCTGCAGGTGTACGGCGGGGACCTGTATGTGGGATCGCTGACGATCATGCAGAGCATTATGCAGCTGTTCTCCGCGCCGCTCAACGGATTCACGCAGGGCATGACGCCGATTGTCAGCTACAATTACGGGGCGAAAAACTTTGGGCGGGTGAGACTGCTGTACCGATGGCTGATCGGTATCTGTTTCGGATTCCGGTTCCTGACGGCGCTGTCCACGATGGTGGTTCCGGCTTTCTATGCGCGTTTCTTTACAAACGAGCAGGAACTGGTGGCATTGACCGGACGGGTCATGCCGATTTTTATGGCGGGAATGCTCCTGTTCGGGCTGCAGAACGGAATCCAGCCCACATTCCTCGCGCTGGGGCAGGCGAAGGTATCGCTGTTCATCGCGGTGCTGCGCAAGATTATTCTGCTCATACCGCTGGCGATCATACTGCCGCATTTTATGGGCGTGATGGGCGTCTACTATGCGGAGCCCGTCTCGGACATTCTGTCCGCAGTCACCGCCACGGCGCTTTTTGCGCTGAATATAAGAAACATCCTGTCGGAGGAGGCGTTGGCCAAGATACGGTAGACGCGGTCCGGCAGGCGGAGACGGGAATGCGGTAAACGCGGTCCGGCGGACGGAGCTGGGAATGTAGTCCGGCAGGCGGAACTGGGCGGGGCTTGACAAGGCGGGGCGCTTATGGTAAGTTGGGTTTGATAAGTTAAGAGGGAGTAGTTATCCTGTGTAAGCAACATACCCTGACGCACAGTCATGTTTACACGCTTTCTGTTCCACGGGCAGGCGGAACCGCAGATTTGTGATTCGCCAACGGGGAATGCGACGGAGAGAACGAGACTTTTAGCAGCGATGCCGAGAGTCTCTTTTTTATTTTATTATACTTTTTATGATACTTTATTATGCGCGGTCCATGAGCCGGACAGACCGGCTGTGCGGGCCGCGGGAGAGAAACGGAGGAAGGGAAAATGGAAGTAGTGCTGCAGCTGGCGCTTTTGGCGCTGGGTTTCTTTCTGCTGGTAAAGGGCGCGGACTGGTTCGTGGAAGGCGCGAGCAAGGTGGCGGAGAAATTCGGCATTCCGCAGCTTGTCATCGGCCTCACCATCGTGGCGATCGGCACATCCCTGCCGGAGGCGGCGGTCAGTGTGTCCGCGGCGCTGAAAGGCAGCGCGGAGATCACCATCGGCAATATCGTGGGGAGCAATATTCTGAATGTCCTGCTGATTCTGGGCGTCACGTCGGTGATCGCGCCCATCGCGGTGCAGAAGTCCACGGTGAAGTATGAGCTGCCCTTTGTGATCGCGGTATCCGCCCTGCTCATGGCCGTCGGCTATACGGACAATGTGGTCGGCCGCGTGGACGGCGTCATTCTGTGGCTGCTGCTGTTTCTGTACCTGGCGTATCTGCTTCTCATGGCGAAAAAGGGTGAGAATGGGCCGAAGGAAAGCAATCAGGGAGACATGCCTGGGGGCGCGTCCGGCAAGCCCGAAGACAAGCCCATGCCCGTCTGGAAAATGCTCCTGCTGATTGTTGTGGGCGGCTGCCTGATCGTGCTTGGCTCGGATGTGGCGGTGGACGCGGCGACGGCGCTGGCGCGGATCTTCGGCATGAGCGAGCGGCTGATCGGCCTGACGATCGTGGCCTTCGGCACGTCTCTGCCGGAGCTGGTGACGAGCGCGACCGCGGCGGTCAAGGGCAAGGCAGATATCGCGGTTGGCAATATCGTGGGGAGCAATATTTTCAATATCCTGTTTGTGGTGGGAACCTCCGCCTTGATCACGCCTGTCGCCTACGCGGAGAATTTCTTCGTGGACAGCATTGTCTGCATTGCCACAGTGGCGCTTCTGTGGATTCTGGTGGCGAAGAACAAGCGCCTTGGCCGTGCCGGAGGCGCCTGTCTGCTAGTCGGTTATGCCGCGTATTTTGTGTATTTGATGAGATAGATGACCGGAATTTCAGTCAACTCTTTCTTTTCCCCAGAAGAACACCGCCACCGTGCCGGGGCCGGTGTGCGCGCCGATGGTTGTGCCGATGCTGTTGATCAGCACCCGCCCGTCCAGATGCGGGAAGCGGGCTTCGATCAGGTCGGCCACGGCTCTGGCGTCGTCGTAGCAGGCGGAGTGGGAGATGTAGCACTTGCCGCTGTAGGCGGTGCCGTCGTCTGCGAACTCCTCCATCTTGTCCACGATGGCCTGGATGACCTTGCGCTTGGTGCGGATCTTGTAGCGCGGGATCAGACGCCCCATATAGTCCACATTCAGAAGCGGGCAGATGTTCAGCATACCGCCCACAAAGCCTGCCGTCTTGGAGACGCGGCCGCCCTTGATGAAGAACGTCAGATCCGTGGAGAAGAACCAGTGGTGCAGTCTGAGCCGGTTGGCCAGCGTCCACTCGTACAGTTCGTCGATTCCCATTCCATCGTCCCGCAGATCCGCCAGTTTGTCCATCAGCAGGCCGAAGCCGGAGGACGCCGCGAGGGAATCCGCGATATAAATTTTGCGGTCCGGGTATTTTTCTTCCAGCATATCCTTGGCGATCAGGGCGGAGTTCATCACGCCCGTGATGCCGGAGGACAGGCACAGGTGCAGAATATCGTGCCCCTCCTGCAGGAAAGGCTCGAAGTAGGAGACGAACTCCTCCGTGTTGATCTGGGAAGTCTTGGTGTCCGCGCCGTTCGTCATGGCGGCGTAGAACTGATCGAAGGGCATCGACTTGCCTAAATCGTCCGCGTACTGTACGCCGTCCAGCTCATAGTGGAAGCAGATGTACGAGATGCGGCGCTTCAGAAAATGCTCGTTCGACAGGTCCGCGGTGGAACAGCAGCTTAAGACATATTCGTTCATAGGGGTACTCCTTTTTCATGACAGGCGGGCGGCCGCCGTCCGGGCAAACTGTTTAAGATAAAAAAAGTGTACCATGTTCCGCGGAAAAATTCAAATACCTTGTACTGGCCGGATTTTTCTGGTATAATCACTGTAGCGTCCGCGGCGGCGGACAGACAGGTTTTTATCCATAAAATATACAAGGACAAGGAGAGAGAGCATGAAAGGAAATATTGTTGTTGGACAGTCCGGCGGCCCCACGGCCGTGATCAACTCTTCCGTTGCGGGTGTGTACGCGGCGGCGAAGAAGCTGGGCGTGAAGAAGATTTACGGTATGGTACACGGCATCGAGGGATTCCTGGAGGATAAGATGATCGATCTGGGGGATTACCTGGACGATGAGACGGGCATTGAGATGTTGAAGAGAACGCCCTCCGCGTTCCTCGGTTCCTGCCGTTTTAAGATGCCCCAGATCGACGGTCACGAGGACGTATACGAGAAGGTTTTTGAGATCATGGAGAAGCATGATATCGAGTGCCTGTTCTACGCGGGCGGCAACGACTCCATGGACACGGTCAAGATGCTGTCCGACTACGCGGCGGCGCACAATAAGCCGCAGCGCTTCATGGGCGTGCCCAAGACCATCGACAACGATCTGCCTGTGACGGATCACTGCCCGGGCTACGGTTCGGCGGCGAAGTATATCGCGACCTCCATCAAGGAAGTCATCCGCGACAACGCATCCTTCGGCGCGAAGAAGCCCACCATCTGTATCGTGGAGATCATGGGGCGCAACGCGGGCTGGCTCACGGCGGCGGCGGCGCTCGCCAAGGGTGACGACTGCGAGGGCTGCGACGCGATCTATCTGCCCGAGAAGGTTTTTGATATCGACAAGTTCGTTGCGGACGTGAAGGATCTGGCTGCCAGAAAATCCTCCGTCGTCATCGCAGTGTCCGAGGGCGTCAAGGTGGCGGACGGCAGATATGTGTGCGAGATCGGCAGAGAGGTGGCTGTGGACGCGTTCGGCCACAAGCAGATGTCCGGCACGGCGGTGATGCTGGCGGAGAAGATCGCCGCGGAGACGGGACTTAAGACCCGCGCAATCGAGTTTTCCACCCTGCAGAGAGCGGCGACGCATCTGGCGTCCCTGACGGATATCAACGAGGCGTTCCAGGCCGGCCACGACGCGGTTATGGCTGCCGAGGAGGGCAAGACCGGCATGATGATCACGCTGAACCGCAACGGCGACGCGCCCTATCAGTGCGGCACGAGCGCGTATGATATCCACGCGATCGCCAATGTGGAGAGAAATGTTCCCGACGAGTGGATCACGCCTGACGGCAAGGGCCTGACGGAAGATTACGAGAAGTATGCGAGACCGCTCATCATGGGCGAGCTGCAGCCTCTCTACGTCAACGGTCTGCCGAGACATCTGGTAAGAAAGTAAAGCGCACAGGCGAAGAAGAGAAATTTGAGACGTCCGCAGGGACGGCTGACAGAAGGGCATACGGGCGCAGAACCGCGTGCCCTTCTTTTTTACGCGTGCAACTCGCAAAGCGTGTTTCAGTTCGTTTCTCCGGCGGTTGTGCCGAAGGAACGGTTTTGTCGTGAAAAGCTCTCCGTGCGGCGTAAGCGGTCGGCCGGATTGTGCGGGCCTGTGGTATAATAGACATTGGAATTCGTCTGCTGCGCACTCGGAAAATACGGCACAAAAGCAGGAGACAACAAAGAAACGAGGAGGTTCGGATATGGGAGAAACGAAGACATTTCCTGATATTTTCAGGGAGATAACGGAGAAATATCCTTCGAAGACTGCAATAACGGATAATGACGGTACAAGATGTACCACATATGCGCAGCTTGACGATATCAGTTCCAGAATATGCGGCGCTATTATGGAGAGAGGAATCACTAAGGGCGATCTGGTGCCGATCTGCATGTCGAGATGCACCGAATACATCGCCGCGGAGATAGGCGTGTTAAAGGCGGGCGCGGCGTTTATCGCGCTTTCGACGGAGTACCCGCAGGCAAGGATCGATTATATCAGTAAAGACTGCGGCGCAAAGATGATCATTGACGACGAATTTGTCCGCACGGCCATACAGCATGAACCGGCAGAGGCCGTGCCGGTCAATTCCGACGACAGGGCGTTTCTGATCTATACGTCCGGTTCTACGGGCAATCCGAAGGGCATAGTACATACCCACAAAAGCATGGCGGCTTCCGTTGCGCGTCATGCGGCCGCGTTTGACTCCACAGATCAGGATATTCATCTTTGCTGCGGCCCCTTCAGTTTTATCGTAATGATGGTAGATATTTATACGCCGCTGTCTCAGGGCCAGACGATTCACGTTCTTGCCGAAGAAAAACGCAGGGATATCCGCGCGATAGAAAGGTATATCAAGGATTATGACATCACAACGGCATTCATCAGTCCGCAGATGCTGAAGCTGATGAAGGTCGATGACAGCAAGCTCCGCTTAGTCGTCACAGGAAGCGAACGCGTGTCGCGCATTACGGGAAACGGATACAGGTTTATGAATCTGTTCGGCTGCAGCGAGACCGCCGGCGTTGCGGTCATGTTTGAGGTAGACAAATCCTATGACAATACGCCGATCGGCAAGGCGGCGAACGGCATCAGGGCTTTTCTGCTGTGCGACGACGGGCATACCGGAACATTTGGAGAAGAAGGAGAACTCTACATTGTCGGAGACATAGCATGTGAATATTTCGGCATGCCCGAACAGACGGCGAAAGCGTTTGAAAAGCTTGATGACGGAAGCATCTGCTTCCACACAAACGATATCTGCCGTATGCTTCCCGACGGAAATCTTGTATATGTCGACCGCAAGGACTGGATGGTAAAAGTCAACGGCCAGCGCGTGGAGCTTGGCGAGGTGGAGGCGGCCTTTTCGTCTATCGAGGGCATTACCGCCGCGGCAGTGAAGGGATTCGTAAATTCGCATGGACAGACGTACATGTGCGCGTTTTACACAGCGAACCGGGAGTTTGAAAACGAGGAGCTGAGAGAGATTCTTTCCGGCAAACTCCCCGAATATATGATTCCCTCGCATCTGGTTCAAATTGAAAAAATGCCGATCAACGCCAACGGCAAAATCGACAGGAAAAGCTTGAAAGCGCCGGAAGAAAACGCGATCAAAAGAGAGTATACGGCGCCCAAAAACGAAAAGGAAGCCGCGATATGCAGCGCGTATGAAAAGATACTTGAAATATCCCGCGTGGGGGCGGACGAAGATTTCTTTGCCATTGGCGGGGATTCCATACAGGCAATGCTCCTTGCGTCGGAGCTGGACGGTCTGACGATCGACAATATTTATCAGTGTAAAACACCGTCGAAGCTGGCGGAGGTGTGGAACGGAAATACAAGGCAGGAGCGCAATGCGGCGGATGATCCGAAGTTTCAGGATCAGTTTGACGAATCGGGCAGGCTGCGCACACCGGTGAGCATGAGATTTTACAGAAAAACACAGGCTCCAAGGCTCGTGCTCAGATTTGATGAAGAGATCGACGCCGATGCGCTTCAATATGCGGCGGAAAAAGCGCTTTCACGGTTTAAGGCGTTCAGCTTTAAGGTGGTCAAGGACGAAAGCCGTTATTACTGCGCGCTCAACCATGAAAAACCTGTGATCCACCACAACGACCAGAGCCGCGGAACCGTAGGCGGCAAAGATAATAACGGATATCTCACGCGCATCGGATATTCCGGCAATGAGATAACAGTCGACATGTTCCACGGAACGAACGACGGCGTAGGCAGCATGAAATTCCTGCAGACACTTACCTATTATTACTGCAACAAGAAATACGGGACGACATCTGAGGGCATAAGCGGTCTGATCCTGGCCGATACCGAAGAGGATCCGAGGGAATATGCCGACAGCACGCTGTTCCTTCCCGAAGAGCAGGCGGTTCCTGCCGGGAGATACGAATATGAACGCGCATACACCGTCGATGATGAAGTGATAGAAGAAAGCGGAAAATGCGCATATTATCATTTCGCTGTCGACTGTGAAAATGCGGACAGGTACATCAATCAGAATGATACGAGCACGTCTGCTTTGTTTACTTACATGCTCAGCAGAGTCATCGCGGAAAAGAATGATCTGAAAGGTATGCCCATCGTGTCGGCTATGGCTGTTGACGCAAGACCGTCTTATCAGGCGGAGCCTACCATGCAGTGCTGCGTGAGCACGCTGTCGATACCCTATGACGAGAAGACAGCGGCCCTTTCCATGCGGGACGGACTCCGCAGCGTAAGGGACCGTATCATAGCCGAGGCGAATCCCGGCAATATCACTGCCGCCGCGCAAAAAGAATATCTCCATATGCAGCGGGTAGGAAAGGAATGCCCTGCGCTTGAGGATAAGATCGCCTACTGCTCGAAGATGAATGAAAAGGCCGTGGGGCGTTATACCTTTGGAATAAGCTATGTCGGGGAACTCAAGTTTGGAAAGGGCATAGACGAACATATCAGCGATATCGCGGCGATACTTCCGGCCGGCGTGATACCTGTCACGGTAGAAATTGTGCGGGTGGGCGACGAGTACCAGATCACCTATATGTCGCGCCTGAAAAATGATCCGTATGCTCCGGCCCTGCGCGATCTGCTCAATGCGGAAGGGATCCCGTGCAAAATGGAGCAGAGGTCTGATTTCACGGAATGCGATATTGTACTCGGATGACGGCCCTGCAGCGATATTTCATATCCAAATCATATCCGTTATAGAACGGCGCGCCCGGCTTTTGTACAGACAAAGCCGGGCGTAGTATTTACGGCGTGCGGGGCAGAAAAGAATCAATACGGCTCTTTCCGGTCTGTAAGCCCCAGCAGGTAGTCGACGCTCGTATTATGATAGCGGGCAAGCTTTATGAGAATAGAAGTAGGTATGTCGTTTTCGCCGGTTTCATACTTGGAATAACCGGTCTGCGACATACCTAATATTTTGGCCATTTGCGTCTGTGACAGATCTTTATCTTCTCTCAGGTTTCGTAAGCGTGGATACATGCTTGCCTCATTTCTGTTTTCCTATACCATGCAATATTATATCTAACCTGTTTCAGGGTATTGATTTTTAACCTGAAATAGGTTAACATGAAACACGAAATCTTAACCTGTTTCGGGTTAACCATAGGGTGGGCGGATTCGCGAATGCTATACGTGATTTCTACAGATGAGGAGATAAGAAAATGCTTTTTAACTCCATCGGATTTCTGGTTTTCTTTCCGACGGTCGTGCTGATCTATTATCTGCTGCCGCACAAGGCGAGATATTTGTGGCTTTTGGCGGCCAGCTGGTATTTTTATATGCAGTGGAATGCGCTTTATATTCTGCTGCTTCTTTCCTGTACGGCGGTTACATATGTCGCGGGACTTCTGCTGGAACAAATCAAAAGCACCGCAGATATCGGCGAGGCGGAGATCAAAAAAAGAAAGCGATTGGTTCTGGCGTCCGCGCTCGTGATCAGTCTGGGTATGCTCGGATTTTTCAAATATGCCGATTTTGCGGTTCTAAATCTCAACAGGGTGCTGTCGATCTTGCATTTGCGGCAGTTTGCCTGGGAGTACAGCGTCGTACTGCCTGTGGGAATTTCCTTCTATACGCTGCAGGCTTTGGGATATCTGATCGATGTGTACAGAGGGGATATCTACGCGGAGCGAAATTTTTTCAGATATGCGCTGTTCCTGGCATTTTTCCCACAGCTGGTGGCAGGGCCGATCGAGCGGTCCAGGAATTTGCTGGTGCAGCTGTATGCGCCGAAGAGGTTTGACTGGGAAAAACTGCGGCGCGGTCTGTTGTTCATGCTGTGGGGGTATTTCCTGAAGGTGGTGATCGCCGACAGGGCAGCGATCATTGTGAGTACCGTGTATGACAATCCCGAAGAATACGCCGGCTTTGCGGTAGTTGTGGCGACGGTCTTTTTCGCGATACAGATCTACTGTGATTTCTACGGATATTCCGTGATTGCGAGAGGGGCGGCGAGCGCTCTCGGCATAGAACTGATGGATAATTTCAACGCGCCGTATTTCTCGCTGAGTGTGAAGGAATTCTGGCGCAGATGGCATATCTCGCTGTCGGGTTGGTTTCGGGATTACCTCTATATACCGCTTGGCGGCAATCGCAGGGGGAGGCTTCGAAAGCAGGCCAATCTGTTGACTGTATTCGCCGTGAGCGGCCTGTGGCATGGTGCGTCGGTTTCCTATATCGTGTGGGGACTGCTCAACGGAGTCTGGCAGGTTCTGGGGGAGTGGCTGGAAGCTGTAAAAGGCGCGCTGCGGCGAGTCCGCGGAGAGAGAGAAAAGAGAGCAAACCTGCTGTTTTGCGAGAGGCTGTTAAAACGCGCCCTCACTTTCGGCTTGATCTGTCTTGCCTGGGTATTTTTCCGGGCGGGAGATTTTTCCAATGCCTTAGAGATGCTGCGGCGTATGCTGCAGTTTGACTGGACTGCGGTCTTTGACGGCTCGGTCTATCGGCTGGGCGTGAGCGGCGAGTATTTTCATATCTTATGCGCCGCGATTCTGACACTTGCCTGTGTGGATTATCAGAAGTACAGAGGCATTGATGTGGCGTCGGTATTGCTTCGGCAGCGGTGGTGGTTTCGGATTGCGGCGGAAGTGGGGATGCTTTTTGTGATTCTGCTGTTTGGCTGTTATGGGGTGGAGTATGATACGAGTGCGTTCATTTATTTCCAGTTTTAAAATCCGCGGCGGCGGATGCATGGGATATCTGCGGCGGGGTCTTTGGGTGTTGTTGTGGACAGCGGCATTTTTTGCGGGTGTATATGGCCTCAATTATCTGTATGTGGAGAGCGGTGACAGCGACTGGTGCAGGGTACTGTGGCACAATTATTACGCGCAGGAGCGGAATATCGACTGTCTGTATCTGGGGAGTTCCCATGTGTACTGTGACATTGAGCCCGCTGTGCTGGATACGCTCAATGGGAAGAATAACTTCAATCTGTCTTCGGGCAGTCAGCTGTTAAACGGTTCGTATTATCTGCTCAGGGAGGCGGACAGGCGGCATGACCTGGAGCATGTCTATCTCGAAATGTTTTATGTGGTGTCTACGGGACCGACGGGGATTTATGATGAAAACGTCGCAAACAATTGGCGCAACACGGATTACATGAGGCTGTCATTCAACAAATTAGAGTATATGTTGGATATGAGCAAACGCGAACAGTATGCGGAGACCATCTTTCCCTTTCTCAGATTCAGGAGCAAGCTGTTCGATTACGAGTATGTCAGAGACATGATGCGGCATAAAGGAACGGAAAACTATCGGGAATATGTGGTAAATATTCCGTATGAGGATGGCAGCGCCACTTATTATGCCGATAAGGGCTATTATGAGACGACAAGGCAGCTTGAGGAAAACGGTCTGAGGTGGACAGGTTCTTACAGGATGGAGGAGGAGCCGCTGACGGAGGATGCGGAGCGGTACCTGCGCAAGATCATAGAATACTGTCAGGAGAAGCAGATCGGTATTACGCTGTTCAGTTCGCCGATTTATGAACTGCAGGTGCTGTCGACGGAGCACTATGATCGCTATGTGGAGCAGATAGAGCGGATTGCGGCGGAATATGGTATCCATTACTATGACTTCAATCTGTGCAGGGAAGAGTTTCTGCCGATTCAGCAGACGGAAAACTTCATGGACATAGGACATTTAAACACCAGGGGCGCGGACCTCTATACGCCCGTGTTCTGGCAGGTCATGTCGGGCACGGCGGAGGAGAACGAGGCGTATTTTTATCCTTCCTATACCGCGAAGCTGCAGGAGACGTCGCCGCGAATCTACGGCATCTATTCGGCGGATGCAGCGGTAAACGGTCTGGTGGACAGTGGAGTGACGGTGTACCGGGTGGCCGCAAACCGCCCGCAGGATTTGGAATACAGTATCACGCTGACGCCGAACGCGGCTGAAAAGACGGCTGAGACGGAGGGCACAGGGAAGAAGTATCGGGATTTTTCATCGAATCCTTATTTTGGCATTCCGAAGAACACAAACGGAACATGCACGGTCGCGGCGCGTATCAGAGGACAGGAGAGCGTGCTGCAGACGTTGGAGATTGCGTATTGAGAAAAATTGGCATCACACAAGTTTATTTGGATCAGTATGACAGATTTGCTCTGTGTCATTGTTATATGATAACTGTAGATAAATGACAAGTAAAATATTAAAAAAATCAAAAATTCTCCTCTGTACACATCAATCAAATCTGCAACGTATAGAAGGGAATCCGCCCCGCACGCCGGAAATACTACGCCCGGTTTTGTCTGTGCAAAAGCCGGGCGCACTGTTCTATAATGGATTTGCCTTGCCGTATGCCACAGCCGCATCATGAAACTCATCCGGCTGCGCATCTGCGAAGTACCTTTGTCTCCACTTGGTATAATCGGATTTTTCGCGGAGAAGCACAGAGATAAAATGCTCCGCTTCTATCGTGCCAAGCTTTTCGATCAGGCAGTTAATGCCGATATCCATAATTTCAGCGGTACTGGTATCAGACATCGCCTTCATCTTCAGACACCTCCCATTCTCTTATAAATTCCACAGGATCAACAAGCCGCAGCTTATCTGTTTTGTATTTTAGTAATCGATCGTCAGTAGTTAAAAAATAATCGCTCCCCGCCAATATAGCACAAGCCACATGATGAGCATCTGCTGTTTTCATACAGCAATACATATGATGATGTCAATTCTATCGCTTTGTTTCGTATCATCTTTTGTATCTGCAGTTTTGCCTGTGTTTCCAAAGATATACGAAGCTGCGTCTGATCATCATAAGGACGATTATAACAGCAATTATCAAGATATACTTTCACTGCCCGCTCCTTTTTCACATTTCCGCCTTATATTACTATATCACTTTTTTACGACTTCTTCAACGATTGCCGGATATCTCCTCTGTACACTCCTCTGTACACCAAAATCCAAAATTATAAAAGTATTAAGCAAATCCCCAATATTTTCAATTCTCGGTTTACAAATCCCCGAAAATGTTATATGATGGTCTTGGAAAACGATTTCCAAATATTTCCCAGGGACGGAAAGAAGACGCATGGTATCGATCAAAGACGTTGCGAAGCGGGCGGGCGTGGCGATCTCCACCGTATCCAAGGTGCTGAACAACTACCCGAACGTGAGCGAGGAGACCAGAAGAAAAGTAAATCAGGCTGTGGCGGACTTGAATTTTGTGCCGAATTCCGTGGCGGCGGCTCTCTCGTCGAAGCAGTCCGGCAGGGTGGCGATGCTGCTCAACCTGAACAATGTGTCGCAGGCCATAGACGAGATCAATATGCAGTACATGGCGGGCATGATCGGCCGGGCGGTGGAGATGAACCTGGACGTCATCACGGTCTTTTACTCCATGCTGAAGAACCGGAGCGTGGACGAGGTGATCCGCTACCTGCAGTCCCAGAGTATCACGGGGCTGATTATCTTCGGCATGTCGAAGGAGGAGAAAGTGCTGCACAAGCTGATCGAGGCGAAGATCTTCAAGATCGTGGTGATCGATGTGCCGATTGTGAACGCCTGCACATCCTCTGTCTGGATCGACCAGGAGAAGGCGCAGTACGACGTGGCGAAGAAGACTGTCATGGAAAATAACAGCAAGAGCATCCTGTATCTGGCAGGGCGCAAGAACGGCTATGTGACGGAGGAGCGGCTCAAGGGTGTAAGAAGGCTGGCGGAGGAGAGAAATCTGGAGCTCCTCGTACGAAACGGCGAGTTCTCGGAACTGCAGGCGAGAAACCTGACGTTCCGCTATGCGAAGCGGAAGGACGTCGTGGTGTGCGCTTCCGATCTGATGGCGATCGGGGCGATGCGGGCGCTGATGGAGATGGATATCTTCCGGCCGGTCTGCGGGTTCGACGGCATCACGCTGATGGGTTACGCGGGCAAGCAGATGAACACCGTCAGGCAGGATTTCAAGCGGATTGCCTCGGAGGCGGTGAAGGAGCTGAAGCGCCTTCTGGACGGCGGCGAGGGCAGGCAGATCGTGCTTGATTATCAGCTGGTGCGGATGAAATATCTGGATATTATCTGTTGACGGAAAACGTGTGATACATAAACATTTCAACAAGGAGGGTAAATTTTATGGCGCAGGCAAGCAATCTGAAGAGAGACGTGTTGGTACTGAATCTGGAGAAGGAGCTGGAGCAGCAGACGCAGGACAGCTGCGGCAAGAGTGTGGCGGCGTGCAGCAATCGGGAGCTGTACTACAGTCTGTTACAGCTGTCCAAGAAGCTGATGGCGGTTTCGGAGCCCATCGAGGGGGAGAAGAAGGTGTATTACATCTCTGCGGAGTTCCTGATCGGCAAGCTTTTGTCCAACAATCTGATCAATCTGGGAATCTATGACAAGCTGGAGGAGATTCTCGCGAAGAACGGCAAGAAGCTGAGCGAGATCGAGGAGATGGAGCCGGAGCCTTCGCTGGGCAACGGCGGTCTGGGACGTCTGGCGGCCTGCTTCTTGGATTCCATCGCGACGCTGGGGCTGCCCGGAGAGGGCATCGGCCTGAACTATCATTTCGGCCTGTTCAAGCAGGTATTCAAGGACAGACTGCAGACGGCTGAGAAGAACGACTGGATCGAGGCGCAGTCCTGGCTGAACAAGACCGACACGACTTTCGAGGTCTGCTTCGGCGATAAAAAGGTGACTTCACGCCTGTACGATATCGACGTGATCGGATATGACAACGGTGTCAATAAGCTGCGTCTCTTTGATCTGGAGACGGTGGACGAGAGCATTGTAAAGAAGGGAATCGACTTCGACAAGGAAGACATCGAGAAAAATCTGACGCTGTTCCTGTATCCTGACGATTCCGACGAGGCCGGCAATCTGCTGCGCATCTACCAGCAGTATTTTATGGTGAGCAACGCGGCACAGCTGATTCTGCAGGAGATGAAGGAGAAGAAATACGATCTGCGCAGAATGTACGACCACGCGGTGATTCAGATCAACGACACGCAC
Organism: uncultured Lachnospiraceae bacterium; assembly: GCA_947586255.1. Classification (GTDB taxonomy): domain Bacteria; phylum Bacillota; class Clostridia; order Lachnospirales; family Lachnospiraceae; genus UBA3282. The sequence continues at coordinate 37,481 of CANPXP010000014.1, forward strand.
CCGACGATGGTGATTCCGGAGCTGATCCGGATTCTCGTGGACGACAAGGCTTTTACCATGGACGAGGCGATCGAGGTGGTCAGCAAGACCTGCGCCTACACGAACCACACGATTCTAGCGGAGGCGCTGGAGAAGTGGCCGCTTAAGTACCTGGAAAAGGTGGTGCCGCAGCTCGTGCCGATCATCAAGGAGCTGGACAAGAGAGTGGCGAAGAAGTACAAGGATCCCAAGGTGCAGATCATCGACAAGGACAAGAGGGTGCACATGGCGCACATCGACATTCACTACGGCTTCTCGGTGAACGGCGTGGCGGCGATTCACACGGAGATTCTGAAAAATACCGAGCTGAACGCTTTTTATAAGATTTATCCCGAGAAGTTCAACAACAAGACCAACGGCATCACGTTCCGCAGATGGCTGTTGTCCTGTAACCGTGAACTGGCGGCGTTCCTGTCCCAGACCATCGGCGAGGGCTACAAGAAGGATGCGGATAAGCTGGAGAAGCTGCTGGACTATATCGACGACAGTGCGGTGCTCGACAGGCTGGCGGAGATCAAGATGAACCGCAAGAAGGAGCTGGCGGCCTACGTAAAAGAAGTGGAGGGAGTTACCCTGAATCCCGACTCCATCTTCGATCTGCAGAGCAAGCGGCTGCACGAGTACAAGCGGCAGCAGATGAACGCCCTCTACATTATCCACAAGTACCTGGAGATCAAAGCGGGAAAGAAACCGGCAAGGCCGCTGACCTTTATCTTCGGCGCGAAGGCGGCGCCCGCCTATGTGATCGCGCAGGACATCATTCACCTGCTCCTGGTGCTGCAGGAGATCGTCAACAACGATCCTGACGTGAGCCCCTACATGACGGTGCTCATGGTGGAAAACTACAATGTGGCCTATGCCGAGAAGATGATTCCGGCCTGCGACATTTCCGAGCAGATTTCCCTCGCGTCGAAGGAGGCGTCCGGCACGGGCAACATGAAGTATATGCTCAACGGCGCGGTGACGCTGGGAACCTCGGACGGCGCGAACGTGGAGATTCACGAGCTGGTGGGAGACGACAACATCTATATCTTCGGCGAGAAGTCCGAGCAGGTCATCGAGCACTACGCGAAGGCGGACTATGTCTCCAAAGATTATTATAAGAAGAGCCCCGTCATCAAGGAGGCCGTGGACTTTATCATCGGCAAGCAGGCGCTGAAGGTCGGACACAAGGAAAATCTCAAGCGGCTGCACGACGAGCTGCTCAATAAGGACTGGTTCATGACGCTGTTAGACCTGGAGGATTACATCGAGACCAAGGACAGGATGATCGCGGACTATGAGGACCAGAAGAAGTGGCGTAAGATGATGCTCGTCAACATCGCGAAGGCCGGCTTCTTCTCCTCCGACAGAACCATCGCAGAGTACAACAGGGATATCTGGAAATTGCGGTAAGGAAAAATTAGTTCTATATAGACGATCTGTTGACTGTTTGAGTCAGCGATCGAGTAGACCAGGCCGTCTGCGTTCGCGCAGACGGCCTGCGGTTCGATTATAAGCCGAAGCGGGCTGCGCCTTTTCGGGCTTCCAGAGTCGGCAGCCCCAGCACGATGCCGAGCCATACATAGCACAGAACAGATGGCGCTATTTTTTTATAAAATAATAGTTGACAGGTATCTGATTAGGGTGTATGATCATAATCATATTAAACCTAGCGGATAAATAGGAAAATAGCCCGAAGCTTGACAAATACCGCCGTTCATACTACAGTAGTCAAGGGTCAGATAAAACGGTATAAACATAAGAAAGGACAAGACGAGATGGCGGGAATCATAGAAGTGCACGGTCTGAGCAAGACCTTTGTGACGAAGGACGCCGACGTGGAAGCGTTGCAGGGAATTGACCTGTCGATTCAGGCGGGCGATATCTACGGCATCATCGGGATGTCGGGCGCGGGCAAGAGCACGCTGGTGCGCTGCCTGAATTTTCTGGAGCGGCCCACGGCGGGCACGGTGGAGATCGAGGGCAGGGATTTGAGCGGCATGTCCGAGAAGGAGCTGCGCGCCAAACGCGCCGAGATCGCCATGATCTTCCAGCATTTTAATCTGCTGATGCAGAAAAATGTGATCGACAATATCTGTTTTCCGCTTCTGTATGGCGGCGTCGGGAAGAAGGACGGCGGCACGCGGGGCGCGATGACGAAGAAGGAGGCGCGGAAGCGCGCGGAGGAGCTTTTGGAAATCGTCGGCATGTCGGAGAAGGCGAAGGCCTATCCGTCCCAGCTCTCCGGCGGACAGAAGCAGCGTGTGGCGATCGCCAGGGCGCTGGCGGCGAATCCGAAGATCCTGCTGTGCGACGAGGCCACGAGCGCGCTGGATCCGCAGACGACGCAGTCCATTCTGCAGCTCTTAAAGCAGATCAACAGAGAGTACGGGATCACCATCGTGATCATCACCCACGAGATGGCCGTGGTCAGAGAGATCTGCTCCCACGTGGCGATCATCGGAGAGGGACGTCTGGTGGAGCAGGGCAGGGTGACGGATATCTTCGAGCACCCCAGGACGAAGGAGGCGAAGGAGCTGATCGTCAGGGGGCAGAGCGGGGAGAGCCGCACGCTGGAGGACCGGCAGATGGATCTGATGAAGGGCAAATGCTGCATCCGCATCGTCTTTTCCGTGAACTCTTCCTTCGAGCCGGTCATCGCCAACATGGTGCTGCGGTTCGGGCAGCCCATCAACATCCTCAGGGCGGACACCAAGAACGTGGAGGGGATTGCCAGAGGCGAGATGATCTTAAGCCTGCCTGACGACGTGAAGCTGCAGGAGGAGATGAAGGCATACCTGATCGATAGAGGGCTTGCCGTGGAGGAGGTGGACGGCTATGTGGTTTAAGGAATGGTTCGCGTCGGGCACGGCGCAGATGATGTGGGAAGGCACGTTGGACACCTTGTTTATGACACTGCTGTCAACTGTGTTCGGCTATCTGCTCGGGCTGCCGATGGGTATCGCCCTCGCCGTGACCGACAGGGACGGCATCAGACCCAATGCGGCGGTCTACAAGGTGCTTGACGTGATCGCCAACATCGTCAGAAGTATCCCTTTTCTGATTCTGCTGATCCTGCTCATGCCGCTGACGAGACTGCTCGTAGGCAAGAGCTACGGCACCGCGGCGACGGTCGTGCCGCTGACTGTGGCGGCGGCTCCCTTTATCGGGCGCATGATCGAATCGTCCCTGAAGGAAGTGGATCACGGCGTCGTGGAGGCGGCCCAGAGCATGGGCGTGAGCACCATGAACATCATTGTGAGAGTGCTGTTGGTGGAGGCGCGGACCTCCATTCTGGTGGGCGTGACCATCGCCCTCGGCACGATCCTCGGCTACTCCGCGATGGCGGGCATCGTGGGCGGCGGCGGACTCGGAGACATTGCGATGCGCTACGGCTACTACCGCTATGAGTCGGACATCATGCTCGCGGCGGTGATCCTGCTGGTGGTGCTGGTGCAGATCTTCCAGACCATCGGCATGAAGATGTCGGCGAAGCTGGACAGAAGGAAGCGGTAGACGGCGTCTCGGGAATTGTGAAGCAATTCTTCCGAGGCTGTCGGGATGACAGCTTCTGTGATTATGATATAGGAAGCGCGGCAGAACGTGCTTTTTATATAAAAAAAGGCGCGCAAGCGCCGAAGGAGGAGAGAATTATGAAGAAAAAATTTATCGCAGGCATTTTGACGGCGGCGCTGGCAGTCGGCGCGCTGACGGGCTGCGGCGGCAGCGGGGAGAGCGCGGCTGAGACGACGGCCCCGGCGCAGGAGGAGGCCGCAGCGGAGCCGGAGGCGGCAGCGGAGCCGGAGGCAGAGGCGGACGCTGCAGAGACTGAGGCTGCTGCAGAGACGGAGGAGACCGCGGAGGTCGAGTCCAAGGGCACGATCACGGTGGCAGCGTCGCCTACGCCTCACGCGGAGATCTTAGAGCAGGCGAAGCCGATTCTGGCGGAGCAGGGCTGGGATCTGGAAGTGACGGAGTTCGAGGACTACGTGCAGCCGAATATGGTGGTGGAGAGCGGCGAGTTCGACGCCAACTATTTCCAGCACATCCCCTATCTGGAGTCCTTCAACGAGGAGCAGGGCACGCATCTGGTGAATGCGGGCGGCATCCACTATGAGCCCTTCGGCATCTATCCGGGTACGAAGAGCGACTTGAGCACGCTGGAGAGCGGCGACGTGATCGCGGTTCCCAACGATACGACCAATGAGGCGAGAGCGCTTCTGCTGCTGCAGGACAACGGCATTCTGACATTGAAGGACGGCGTCGGCCTGGAGGCGACCGTGCGCGATATCGTGGACAACCCGTATGAGGTGGAGATCCAGGAGCTGGAGGCGGCGCAGGTGCCCCGCGTCAAGGACGAGGTGGCTTTCGCGGTCATGAACGGCAACTACGCGATGGAGGCAGGCTTCTCCGTGAGCAAGGATGCGGTGGCCTATGAGCAGTCCGATTCCGAGGCGGCGCAGACCTATGTGAACGTGATTGCGGTCAAGGAGGGCAACGAGAACAATGAGGGCATCAAGGCCCTGGTGGACGTGCTGAAGTCCGACGCGATCAAGGACTATATCAACAGCACCTACGACGGCGGCGTGATTCCTTTTGAGTAAGTGTGAGCGGTGTGACCGCGATGCCGTCGGGATACGATGATTGCTCGGCATAGAAAAAAGCATTTGAGCCGGAAACGGTTCAGGTGCTTTTTTTATGTGTGAAAATATGGCATAATAGAAAAGCGGGCTGCCAGAAATACAGTATCGGGCAGCGGAGGGAAAGGCAAAACAGTGTCGTTACAGTTTTATTTCGGGGCTTCGGGCTCCGGCAAGAGTCATAAGCTGCATGAGGATATCATACGGGAGGCGGGGCAGAATCCGCAGACGGATTATCTGCTCATCGTGCCCGACCAGTTCACCATGCAGACGCAGATGGATCTGGTGCGGGAGCATCCCGGGCACATCATTATGAATATCGACGTTCTGAGCTTCGGCAGGCTGACGCACCGCATCCTCGAGGAGGTGGGGTATGCGGATGTGCCGGTTCTCGACGATACGGGCAAAAGTCTGGTACTGCGCAAGGTGGCGGGGCAGTGCCGGGACAGGCTGCAGGTCATGGGGGCGCATCTGGGCAAGATCGGCTATATCCATGAGGTGAAGTCAGCCCTCTCGGAATTCATGCAGTACGGCATCGGCGAACAGGAGCTGGAGAAACTGGCGGACTACGCCCGCGGGAGGGGCGCCCTGTACTGCAAGCTGCGGGATCTTGCGGTGCTGTACCGGGCATTTCAGGAGTATATCCATGAGCGGTTCATCACCACGGAGGAGACGCTGGACCGGCTGCGGGAGGCTCTGCCGCAGTCCGCGACCATCCGGAACAGCGTGGTCGCCTTCGACGGCTTCACCGGCTTTACCCCGATACAGAACCGCGCCATTCAGGAGCTGGTCCGGCTGGCGCGGAAGGTGATCGTCACCGTCACCATAGACGACAGGGAGAACCCCTATCAGTGGGACGGGGAGCACAGGCTTTTTCATCTGAGCAAAAAGACGGTGGCGGATCTGCGGAAACTGGCCGGACAGGTTGACGCCGCGGAGGATAAGCCGGTGCGGTGCGGGGACGGAGCGGAGGGCGGTCTGCCGCGCTTTATGCGGAATCCGGAACTGGCCCATCTGGAGCGCAATCTGTTCCGCTATCCCGCCGCCGCGTACGAGGGCAGCGTCGGGAATATCCGCATCTTCGAGGCTTCCACGCCGCAGGAGGAGCTGCGGCAGACCTGCATAATGATCCGCAGGATGCTGGCGGAGAGCGGGCAGGCGGGAGAGACGCTGTATTACCGCGATATCGCGGTGGTGACGGGAGACATGGAGACATACGGGAGCGCCGCGGAGGAGATGTTCGCCAGATTCGGCATCCCGATCTATCTGGACCGCACGCGGGGGATACTCCGCAATCCTTTTGCGGAATATATCCGCAGCGCCCTGCAGATTGTGCTGCAGGATTTCAGCTTCGAGTCGGTATTCCACTATCTGCGCACGGGACTTACGGGCTTTACGGCTGAGGAGACGGACAGGCTGGAGAACTATGTCCGCCGCTTCGGCATCCGCGGGCGGAAACGGTGGAACGAGCTCTTCGTCTATAAGGAGGAAGACCGGGAAGGCGAGGAGGCGGCCCTGCGCCGCCTGGAGCAGTGCAACGACATGAGAGAGCGGCTGACCGAACAGCTTGCGCCGCTGTTTGCGCCCGCCCGCACCGCGGGGGACAGGGTGCGCGCTCTCTATGAATTTCTGGCGCGCAATGAGCTGCAGCAGAAGCTGGCTGGTTTCGAGAAGCGGTTCGAGGCGGAGGGAGATATGGCGCGCGCCAGGGAGTACGGGCAGGTCTACGCGCTGGTGATCGATCTGCTGGACCAGATCTACGGGCTGCTCGCGGAGGAGGAGATGCCCCTGCGGGAGTTCGCGGATATCATGGATTCCGGGCTTGCGGAGATCAGCGTCGGCACGATTCCGCAGAATGTGGACCGCGTGCTGGTGGGCGATATCGAGAGAACCCGCCTCACGCAGGTCAAGGCGCTCTTTCTCTTGGGCGTCAACGACGGCAATATCCCGAAGGACGGCGGCGGGGGAGGCATCATCTCGGACATTGACCGGGAATTTCTGCGGGAGTCCGAACTGGAACTGGCGCCGTCGCCCAGGCAGCAGATGTACATCCAGAGGCTGTACCTGTATTTGAATATGACCAAGCCCTCGGAAAAACTCTGCCTGTCCTACGCCAAGGTGGGAAGCGACGGCAGGAGCCTGCGCCCTGCCTATCTGATCGGACTGGTGCGGGAGCTTTTCCCGGCGCTTGCGGTGGAGAGACCGGAGAGCGATCCCGTGGAGGCGCAGCTTGTGTGCGGGACGGACGGCGTCGGCATGATGGCCGATCTGCTGCGGGATTACGCGGGCGGGCGGCTGCAGGGCGGGCCGGAGCGGCAGCTGTACACCTTTTATCACAGCTATCACAGCCGTCCGGAATATCAGGATACGGTGGACAGGCTGATCGAGACGGCGTTCTATCGCTACACGGATACGCCGCTGTCCCGGCTGGTGACGCGCGCCCTCTATGGCACAGTGCTGCAGAACAGCGTCAGCCGTCTGGAGCGGTACGCGGCCTGCGCTTACAGTCATTTCCTGCAGTACGGGCTGGCGCTGCGGGAGCGCGGGGAGTACAGCTTCGAGGACGTGGACATGGGTAACGTGTTCCACGGCGTGCTGGAGCTGTTCGCACAGAAGCTGCAGGAGAACGGCTATACCTGGTTTGACTTCCCCGAGGAGGAGGGGAAGCGCCTGGTCGCGGAGGCGGTGGAAGCCTACGCGGCGACCTACGGCGGAACGATCCTCTACAGCACCGCCAGGAACCGCGGCCTGCTGCGCAGGATGACGGCGATTCTGAACCGAACGGTCCAGACCCTGCAGACGCAGCTTAAGAAGGGGGCTTTCGCGCCGGAGCGCTTCGAGATGTCCTTCTCCGTGCTGGAGGATCTCGACGCTCTCAACATCGCCCTGAACGAGCAGGACAGGATGCGCCTGCGCGGCCGCATCGACCGCGTGGACACCTGCGAGACGTCCGACACGGTCTATGTGAAGGTCATCGATTATAAGTCGGGGAACCGGCGCTTCGATCTGGCGGCGCTCTACTACGGGCTGCAGCTGCAGCTGGTGGTCTACATGAACGCGGCGGTGGAGATGGAGGAGCGCAGACACCCGGGCAAAAAAGTCGTTCCGGCGGCCATGCTCTACTACCATATCGATAACCCCATGGTGGAGGAGGGCGAGGCCATGACGCCCGAGCAGATCAATGCGAAGCTGCTGCAGGAACTTAAGATGACCGGAATGGTCAACCAAAATGACGAAGCTGTCAGACTGCTGGATTCCGAATTCACCGACAAGTCTGATATTCTGCCGCTGGAGCGGAAGAAGGACGGAAGCTTCTCCGCTTATTCCAGTGTCATAAACGAGGAGGACATGCGGACAGTATCGAATTATGTAAATCATAAGATCCGGCAGATCGGCACGGAGATTTTGGACGGAACCATTTCGGTCAATCCCTATGAGCAGGGCAGCAGCCAGGCGTGCGCGTATTGCGCTTACAGGAGCGTGTGCGGCTACGACGGGCGGATCGCGGGCTATGAGACGCGCAGACTGCCGAAGCTGAGCGCAGACGACGCGCTGTCACGGATGCGGGAGGAGCTTGGGACATGAGTATTTCTTTTACGGAACAACAACAGTATATCATTGATGCCAGAGGGCGCAATCTGCTGGTGTCCGCGGCGGCGGGCTCCGGCAAGACCGCTGTGCTGGTGGAGCGCATCGTGAAGATGGTGAGCGACAGGGAGCGGCCCGTGGACATCGACAGGCTTCTGGTCGTGACCTTCACGAACGCGGCGGCCGCGCAGATGCGGGAGCGAATCGGCGCCGCACTGGGACGCAGGCTGGCCGATGATCCGGAGAACGAGCATCTGCAGAGGCAGATGACGCTGCTTCACAACGCCAGGATCACGACCATCGACAGCTTCTGTCTCGATGTGCTCCGCAACCAGTTCCACACCATTGGGCTGGATCCCGGCTTCCGGATTCTCGAGGAGGGCGAGGATAAGCTGTTGCGGCAGGAGGCGCTCGCGGCCGTGCTGGAGGAAGGCTACGACGCGGGAGAACCGGCGTTTCTGCACTGTATGGAATATTTCAGCACCGGCAGCAGGGATACGGCGGTGGAAGGACTGGTTCTGAAACTCTATGACTTCGCCATGAGCACGCCTTTTCCGGAACAGTGGCTCGCGGAGCGGAAGAACGATTACCGCGTGCCGGCATCCGCGCTGGAACCGAGGGCGGACAGCGCCGCCTTCGACGCGCTGCCCTGGGTCGCGGATCTGCTGCGCCGGACAGGACTTGTGCTGGAAGGGTGCGAGCGGAAACTGACAGGGGCCCTGCGCATGTGCGAGGAGGCCGACGGCCCGTACATGTACGCGGAACTGCTGGAGCGGGAGCGGGACATGGTGCGGCAGGTGCGCGGCAGGTGCGGCGAGGGGTATGACGCCCTGTACGCGGCTCTTGAGACGCTGCGCTTCGACAGGCTCCCCTCGAAGAAGGACGACACGGTATCAACGTTCAAGAGGGAGGCGGCCAAGGAGATCCGCACGGAGGTGAAGGAGCGGATTGCCGATGTGCGCAAAAGGTTTTTCTCAAGGGGCAGAGAGCAGACGCTTCGGCGAATGGGGACCTGCGGGGAGGCTGTGAGCGCGCTGATTGACGTGACGCTGGCCTTCAAGCGCGCCTTCGACGAGCGGAAGCGGGATAAGAATGTCATGGACTTCGACGATATCGAGCATTTTGCCCTGGCTGTTCTGGTGAGGACGGGAGAGGGCGGCAAGCCGGAGCCGACGCCGACGGCCCTCGAGTACCGCAGCTATTTCCACGAGATTCTGATCGACGAGTACCAGGACAGCAATCTCGTGCAGGAATACATTCTCTCCAGCGTCTCCGGCGAGGCGGAGGGACGCTACAACCGCTTTATGGTGGGCGACGTCAAACAGAGTATCTACAAATTCCGTCTGGCGCGGCCTGAACTTTTCCTGGAAAAATACGAGGCCTACGGGCGAAACGCGGGGCAGGAAGGCGGGACTGGGCGGCTCCGCGCGGAGAAGGTCGATCTGCACCAGAACTTTCGCAGCCGCTCGGAGGTGCTTGACAGCGTCAACACGGTGTTCGCCAGACTGATGGGGCGTGAGGTGGGCGGCATCGTGTACGACGATTTGGCGGCCCTGCATCCGGGAGCGTCCTATCCGGCGCAGGAGGACGGCGCATGCGATACGGAGCTACTGCTCTTCAGGACAGATGAGAAGCCGGACGAACTTTCCGTCAAGGAGCAGGAGGCGTACGGCGTGGCGGCGAAACTCAAGGAGCTGATGCGGGATTTTCGGGTGACGGACGCGGACAGCGGAGAGCTCAGGCCGCTTGCCTGGCGGGATGTCGTCATTCTCCTGCGCACGGTCTCCGGCTGGGACGATGTGTTTAAAAGAGTGTTGGAGGAGGAAGGCATTCCGGTGCACGTGACGTCTCGCACCGGGTATTTCGCGGCGTCTGAGGTGCAGGAGCTGCTGCATTTCCTGCGCGTGTTGGACAATCCCCTGCAGGACATTCCGCTCTACGGCGTGCTGCACGCTTATCTGGGCGGCTTTGCGGAGGAGGAGATCGCCCTGATGCGGGCGGCATACCCGAAGAAGCAGTATCTGTACGACGCCATGAAGGCGTGCGCGGCAGGGAGCGGAGACGATACAGCGGATGAGGCGGGGCAGGCGGCCCCGGTGGCGGCGGCGCTTCGGGACAAGATCAATGCGTTCCTGGAGCGGCTCGACCGCTATCGCGGACTGGCTTCCTATCTCTCCGTACAGGAGCTTCTGCAGACGATCCTGCGGGAGACGGACTATCTGCACTATGTGGCGGTGAAACCGGAGGGAAACAAGCGCCGCGCCAACGTGCAGATGCTGCTCGTCAAGGCGGCGGATTACGAGCGCACGAGCTACTTTGGCCTGTATCATTTCCTGCGCTACATGGAACAGTTGGAGAAGTACGAGGTGGATTACGGAGAGGCGGGTCTGCTGGATGAGAATGCCGATGTGGTGCGCATCATGAGCATTCATAAGAGCAAAGGACTGGAGTTCCCGGTCTGCATCGTCTCCGGGACGGCCAAGGGGTTCCAGATGAAGGACGCGAACGCCTCTCTGGTGCTGGATATTGACGATGGTATCGGCGTGGATTACGTGGATCCCGAGCGGCGTGTGCGCGGCGGCGACCTGCGAAAGAGCGTGATTGCGGAGAAGCTGCGGGCGGACAATCTGGCGGAGGAGCTGCGCATCCTGTATGTGGCGATGACGCGGGCGCAGGAGAAGCTGATTCTGACCGGTACGCTGAAGGCGCCGGAGAAGACGGCGGCCGGACTGCTCGCTCAGCGCGGGCGCGGCGATACGGCGCTTGACTACGACACGCTGCTTTCGGCGGGAAGCAGCCTGGACCTGCTCCTTGCCGCGCTGGCGGAAAATCACTGCATGGACGGCCTCTACCGTGAGTGCGGTCTGGAACCGGACACCGGCAGCCCGCGCTACGGGCTCGACAGCCATGTGCGCGTGACGCTGTCCGGCTGGGAGAGCGTGGAGGAGGACAGACTGCAGGAGGCGCTGCGCATGGAGGAGGCGAGGAGACGGCTGCTTCTCTCGGATGCCGTCAGGGATACGGACAGCGAACTTATGACAGAGATGTCGGAAAGATTCGCCTACCGGTATCCGCATGAAAATCTTCGGAATCTCTACGCCAAGACGACAGTGTCAGAACTGAAGAAGGCCGGAATGCAGGAGGAAACGGACTTTTCCTTCAAGCTGTACGAGGAGGAGACGGTGGTTCCCTATCTGCCCGCTTTTCTGGAAAAAGACGAGAGTGTCAGCGGCTCCATGCGGGGCAGCGCTTTCCACAAGGTGATGGAACTGTTCGATTTCACTGTATTGACTGATAAAGTTAAAGGAAATCCGACGGCGGCGGAGAAGCTGCTGCGGGAACAGATGGAGAATATGCTCTATGAGGGCAGACTGTCGAGGGAGTACTACGAGATTGTCTCGCTTCCTAAGATCGCGGCTTTTCTGGCGGGCGACGTCGCCGCGAGAATGGGAGACGCCGCGAGGCGGGGCAGACTGTACAGGGAGCAGCCCTTCGTGCTGGGGCTTCCCGCGAGCCGCCTGAACGCGGAGTTTCCGCAGGAGGAGACGGTGCTGATCCAGGGAATCATCGACGTTTTCTTCGAGGAGGAGGGCGGATATGTTCTGCTGGACTATAAGACAGACGCGGTGAAGACGGCGCAGGAACTTGTGAAGCGCTACCACACGCAGCTCGATTACTACGCGGAGGCGCTGGAGAGGGCGTTTGGCTGCAAACAGCCGGAGAAGCTTCTGTATTCCTTTAAACTGGGGGAAGAGATCAGGTTGTAGCTCTGTTCTGGCGCTTTACTTTCATAAAGGTGAGGATGTCGTTCTGATCCCTTGCGTCCAGACAGGAGTAATAATATAGAAGAAGTTTTTCGTGACGGTCAAGATTCTTGAATTTTCTACTATTTTCGGGGGCATTGATGTATTCCAGAAAGGCATCCAGTTCATCAGTCATGTCAACACCATCGCTGTGGGAATTGGTATCAGGCGTAAAATCGTCGCTGATATTGTAGGTTACTGCCAGAGCGAGGAAATTTTCTACAGGAATGCCATACAGTCTGGCAAGGTTATACAGGGAATTGACAGGGGGATTGATCCGCCCTGTTTCATAGTGGGAATAGGTCTGTCTGGTGATATTCAAGTGAGAAGCTACGAATTCCTGGGAATAATTGCAGGATTTTCGCAGCTTTTTTAAATATTGTTCCAAAGTCATTTCATTCATTTCTGCACGCAATCCGCCGTCGGCCGTTTGCATATCTCCCCATTTCTTATTGTATCGCAAAAAATACTTGAAAATATATTGGCAATAGCATATAATCATTATGACGCTATTATAAATAGCATCTTACATTGTTTGGGAGATGTGATACAGGCGTTTTAAACCTATAGAATGGCAGTTTGTTTGGGGGGGGGAGTATTGAAGAATATTCTTCCGCCCCCGAACTGCAAATATATCTACTATATTTATAAGGAGGAGAGAAGAAATGAAAGCAAGTATCATCAAGAAGACGCTGATGGCTGCGCTGACGGCTTCCCTGGTAATGGCGCCTGTGATGGGTGTATTCGCTACCGAGAAAATCGCGCCTGCGCCAACGCAGGCTGAGGAAGCGATCTCGGAAGCTACCAACAATGCAGTCACAACCGTTGCGGAAGTTCCGGCAAGCAGCTCCGTAGCGGGCGTTAAGAGCACTGTTTCAGGCGTGTATCTGGCACGCGAGGTGACAGGCACGGCAGTGTCGACTCCCACGACGACGATCGCGGCGGGCTACGGCCTTGCAAAAGGCGAGAAGGCGGTTGCCAAGTTCTCTGACATGGATCCCAAGAAGAGCTATCTGGCCAAGCAGAGCATGGACGCTGTAGCGGCTTCCCAGAACGCTGTTGTGGGCCCGATGCTGAACATTGAGTTCGGCAAAATGTCCGGCGGCAAGTACAGCCTGCTGCCCACGGACGGCGCTGACATCAGAATCTCCGTAGGGCTTCCCAAGAGCTTTGCGCAGAACGACAAGACATTTGCGGTAATCCGTGTACGCGCGGGCGGCGTGGTAACGATCCTGGAAGATGTGGATAACAATCCGAACACAGTTACCTTCGATACCACCGGCGGTGCGGGCGCATATGCACTGATCAAGTACTAAGGTAATGGCACTGGCTGTTTCCGAATATGCCGTGGCCCGTATTGCGGGCCGCGGATTGGAAACGGTATCACTGCCGGAAAGCGGATCGGACTATGAAAATCAGGGTGAATCCCTACGCGGTTGGAGTGGTGTTACTTATTTTCTGTATTTTCCAGTACAGTATACAGAAAATCTGCGGTTTTAGTCTGTATCCGGATGAATTCGGTTACTGGGCCAGCGCCGCGCGGATGGCGGGCTATGACTGGTCGGAAGTGGCTTCGCTCGGTTCCTATTATTCTTTTGGCTACAGTCTGATTCTGTTTCCGCTCCTGAAGTTGTTCGGCGGGGGCACCGTGGCATACCGGGCAGCCATAGCCGTCAATATGATTCTGATGTGCGGGAGCGTATTTTTGATCAGAAGAATCATAGAAAAAATCTTCCCGGATATCGGACCGGAGACCGGAATTCTGATTGGAGGAATGGCAGCGCTGTATCCTACATGGATCTTCTATATGCAGACGACCATGACGGAAGCCCTCCTTTTTTTTATGTTTATTTTGGACGTGTACCTGTTCGCGGACTTTATGGAGAGGCAGCGAGCCGGTACGGCTGCGGCCCTTGCTCTTTCGCTGGCTTATGGTTACTGCGTGCACATGCGCACGGTCGGTACGGTCGCGGCCTGCGTGCTGGCGCTGCTTCTCTGGACGGCCTTCGGCAGAGGAAAGAAACGGGGCGTCATGCTCGGCTGCGGCGCGCTGCTTGGCATGGGCTTGCTGGCGCTGTGCCTGAAGGAGCGGACAGTTGCGGAAATCTATGCGCAGGCGGGGGAAGAACTGCTGGCCGTAAACGATTACGGCGGACAGATCTCCAAGCTGTCACGGATCTGCACCGTCCCGGGAATGCTGCGGCTTCTCGGTGCGATGGCGGGCAAGCTGTATTATCTCGGCCTGGCGAGTTTCGGCACGTTTTACTGGGCACTCGGCTGGTGCGCGCGGGAATGTATTCTTTTGGCCGGAAATGTAAGACGGAAACAGGCGGTTAAACCGGCGCAGTGGACGGCTCTTTTCCTGCTTCTGTCGGCGGCGGGACAGATTGCTGTCAGCAGTGTTTTCCTGTATCGAGGCAGCATGATCGACAACCTGATCTACGGGAGATACAATGAACTGCTTGTGCCGGTGATGATGGCGATCGGCGTTGTCGCAATGTCCCGCAGCCCGCATCCGGTTCGCCGGACCGCGCTGACAGCTGTGGCGCTGGGCGTCGGAACGCTCGTGCTGCTTTGGGTGATCGACAAAACGGGCATGAGCGGTCTGAGAGGCTATCACATCGCCGGAATCAGCTATCTTCTGCCGGACGAAAATGTGAACGTCACCGCCTTTTTCGGCGGCACATGGCTTCTGGGCTGCGCCGCGATGTTTCTGGTGTGTGCCCTCGTATGTCTGGGAAGAAGACGGGAGAGCGCGTGGTGGCTGCTGACGGGCGTCCTGGCCTTGGAGATCATTGCAGGCTTGCAGATCAGCGGCCGTTACAGCTATTCGTCCAATGCTTTTTATTTTCAGAACCGTATGCTCGTCGAGCGGCTGCAGGAAAGCGCGGCGGACGGTCTGGAGATCCGGTATCTGGACGAGGGAGAACTGCCCGCGGTGGGTTACCTGCAGATGCAGCTTGCGGAGCAGAAGATCCGTGTGGTGAAGCCGGAAGAAGCGGCGGCGGACTCGTCGCATGGCGTGCTGGTCACATACGGGGAGACGACACAGGATGAACTGCTGTCGGAACGATATGAGAAAAAAATGACGGCGGCGCCGTTCTGTCTGTATTACCACTGAAAATGTCGTTTCCGGGCGGCAGACAGGAAGACTTCGGCATGGAGAAACATATGAAGTTAATCATTCAGATTCCCTGCTATAACGAGGCGGAAACGCTGGAGATGACACTGAACGATCTGCCGCAGACGCTGGAGGGAATTGACTGTATCGAGTATCTCATCATTGACGACGGCAGTACGGACAATACGGCGGAGGTGGCCCGCAGATGGGGCGTGCATCACATTGTGAGATTCCCGCAGAACAGAGGACTCGCCAAAGGCTTCATGGCGGGGCTGGATGAATGCCTGAAAAACGGCGCCGACATCATCGTGAATACCGACGCGGACAACCAATACCGCGCGGAGGATATCGCGGCGCTGATCGCTCCGATTCTGGAAGGGCGCGCGGACGTCGTGATCGGGGCGAGGCCGATTGACGAGATCGAACATTTCTCCTTCATGAAGAAATGTCTGCAGCATTTCGGAAGCTTTGTCATGCGCAGAGCCTCCGGGACGAATATACCGGATGCGCCCAGCGGTTTTCGGGCCCTGTCCAGAGAGGCGGCCCTGCGTACCAATGTGATCAACGATTACACCTACACCCTGGAGACCATCGTGCAGGCAGGCAGAGAGAAGATGGCGGTCACCAGCGTGCCGGTGCATATCAATGAGGAGACGCGGCCTTCCAGACTGTTCCACAGCATGTGGAGCTATGTGAAGAAAAGCCTCGTGATTATCCTGCGGATCTACATGATGTATCAGCCGCTAAAAGCCTTTACCTACATGGCTTCCGTACCCACCCTGGTCGGGCTTTTGATCGGTTTCCGCTTTCTGTTCTACCGCTGGATGGGAGAGTCCGGCGGCCATGTGCAGTCGCTGATTCTCGGCTGCACCCTGCTCATCATGGGCTTCCTGACATTCATGATCGGGCTTTTGGCGGATGTGATCGCCGCCAACAGAAAAATCCTGCAGGATACGCAGTATCATGTGAGAAAAATGGAGACGCTGCCGCGCCGGCAGACGGATGGAGAGAAATAGAAGAAGATGCTGTTGTCTGTCATTCTGCCGATTTATAACGTAGAGCCGTACCTGAGGCAGTGCCTTGACAGCCTTCTGCGGGAACAATCGCTCCTGCGGGAGCACGGAGAACTTCTGCTGATCGACGACGGTTCCACGGACCGCTCCGGTGAGATCGCAGACCGCTATGCGTTGCGCTATCCGTTTCTACGGGTATTCCACAGGTCGAACGGAGGCGCGGCGGCGGCCAGAAATTTGGGCTTGCGCGAGGCTCAGGGAGAATGGATCTGGTTCGTCGATCCCGACGACTGGATTGCGGAAGGCGGCGTCGCCTGTGTGCTGGATGCTGTCGCGGCGTATCCGGCAGCGGACGTCATCCTGTTCGACGCTTTCCGGAACAGAGGAGACGGGGAGAAGGCATGGGAGCATTTCTCCAGGGCGGCCTCCTTTCATAAGAAAAGCGACATAGAAGCCTTGCAGAGAATGGTTTTATATCCCGGGAACGGCGTGCCGATGGCCGCGCCGTGGGATAAGCTTTACCGCCATTCCTTTTTGATAAAGCATCATCTGCACTTCCCGGAGGAGTTGAAAGTGCTGGACGACATGGCGTTCAACACCGAGGTTCTCGGCGCGGCGAAGCGGGTGGTCTACTGTAAACGGAAAATCTACCATTACCGATATGCGGACGGCTCCATCACCCGCCGGTATGCGCCGGACAGACTGCGGCTGGATCGGGCCGTCTGGAAGTACCTGTTCCGCTGTCTGAGCGCCGCGGCCGAGGGCGGTATGACAAAAGCCGCCGCCGCGGCATTGGAAAGCGCCTGCGCGTGCAGGATCGTCAAATCCTTTGCCATCTGCTGTAAACTGTGCTTTTTTCACCCGGACAACCCTGAGAAGTTCCGGGATCAGATACGGGATATGGAGGCGGCGCTTGCTCTTCCGGAATACCGCTGGGCATTCTCCCACGCAGCCTTCGCGGACGTCGAGTGGAAACTGAAAATTCTGCTCCTCCTGTACCGGCTGCACTTGTCCCGGTGTATCGCTCTGTTCGCCCTGGCGGAGACTTTCGTCTGTGGACGGCGCGGCGGCAGCAAATGGACCGGGCGGCAGAGGGATGATATACAAAAAGGCGGCAGACGGAAAACAGATGGGCAGAAAGCAGATAAGACGGGAGCAGTGCTCTTTGTCACCACCAAGGAAGCGTCCTACATCCGGAACGTGCAGGAGATACGGCTTCTGCGAGAACACGCAGCGGCTTGTCGTGTGATCGTTTCCGAGAGCAGATCATATCCGATACGGCTGCTCAGTGTATACGGGCGTCTCCTCTTTGCCGGGATGAGCCGGTATGACACCGTGTTCGTGGGGTTTGCGCCGCAGTTGGTTCTGCCTCTGTGGCAGTGGAAGTTCCGCCGGCAAAAGCTTGTCGTTGACTTTTTTATCTCCTTCTACGATACGCTGTGCTTTGACAGGAAGCGGTTCCGACCCGAGGGCCTGGCCGGACGCCTGCTCTACTGCCTCGATCGGGCGACACTTCTGAGGGCGGATGAGGTGTACTGCGACACGGCGGCTCACGCGGACTGGCTGGCAGCGACATTCGGGATAGCGAGGGCGAAGTGCCATGTCCTATACCTGGAGGCGGATCCGCGGATCTATCATCCGCTGGGACTGCCCAGACCGCGCGCGCTGCAGGGACGCTTCACGGTTCTATATTTCGGAAGCGGCCTGCCGCTGCAGGGATGCGACGTCATACTGGAGGCCATGCGCCTGCTTGCCGGGGATGAGCGGTTCTATTTCCTCTATATCGGGCCGATTCGGGAGAAGCGCCTGCAGA
>CANPXP010000015.1 GCA_947586255.1 uncultured Lachnospiraceae bacterium
CTGAAAATCCAGTCTTTACAAGGGTTTAAAAGGCGTCCGACTGCTATGGAAAAGCGATTAGACTGTCAAACTTCCGTCTTTTATCTCATCAATGCTATAGCACATATCCTGCCAGTTTCCTTTCCAATCTTCATAAGCAAATCCTATGACTGCGCCATAACTATTCAAAGTCAACTCTACACCATTATTCTACCCTAAGTGCCAATACTATACAATCATAAATTTTACTCCTCGCAACGCCTGTCCCTATTTGACATACCGCACCCGATATGATAATTTATTGTAAGAAAATCAACATACTTGTCGATATATGAACGGTTGATCCGAGGAGACGCTTATGCAGTTCAATTCCATAGAGTTTATGATCTTCTTTCCCATCGTTTTAATCATATATTTTGTAGCTCCCCGCAGATGCAGAAAGTTCTGGCTTCTGATCGCAAGCTACTTCTTCTATATGAGCTGGAATCCGGTCTGCGCTTTGCTGATCGCGGCTTCCACAGTTGTCACATACATCTGCGGCATACTGCTTGAAAAATGCTCTCTCTCTGAGACAACGCATAACCCCCCCCCTTTATAAAAAGCTTGTTTTGATCCTGTGTCTGCTCATCAATCTGGGGATACTGGGTGTTTTCAAATACGGCAACTTTCTCATCGCATCCATGAATCATGCCCTGCGGCTTCTGCACATACAGGCGATGCCGTATCAGTTTCATCTGCTTTTGCCAGTAGGCATTTCCTTCTATACGTTTCAAGCGCTCGGCTATATCATCGACGTCTACAGGAATGAGACGCCGGCGGAGAAAAATTTCATCGGATACGCTCTGTTTGTCTCTTTCTTCCCGCAGCTGGTAGCCGGTCCGATCGAGCGGTCCGGCAATCTGCTGAACCAGATGAAAAACATCGAACATCTGAAGCTGTGGGACGCAAAGCGGATAACCTCCGGCGCCATACTCATGACCTGGGGATTTTTTATGAAAATGGTCATCGCAGACCGGGCGGCTCTTCTGGTTGACCCTGTATTCGACGGCTATCAGATGTATGGCGGCACGGAATTCATCGTCGCCGCAGTCTTCTTTGCAATCCAGATCTACTGCGACTTTGGCAGCTATTCCATGATCGCTATCGGTTCCGCCAGGATCATGGGCTTCAAGCTGATGGAAAATTTCAATGCCCCGTATTTTGCCGTAAGTATACGGGATTTCTGGAGCAGATGGCACATCTCGCTCAGCACGTGGTTTCGTGATTATCTCTACATCCCGTTGGGTGGGAACCGACGGGGCTGCTTGCGAAAAGCCCTCAACATCATGTCCGTCTTTCTGGTCAGCGGTCTTTGGCACGGCGCAAGCTGGAATTATGTCGTATGGGGCGGTATTCACGGCCTCTACCAGGTGCTCGCGGATTTTCTGGAACCATATCGCAAAAAAGTATTGCAGAAGGCAAAAGTCAATACAGCCTGCTTCAGCTGGCGACTGCTTCGAATTGTATCGACCTTCGTTCTGGTCGCGTTTGCATGGATTTTCTTTCGGGCCGACAATATCCGGGTCGCTCTGCACATCATACAGCGCATCTTCACCAGACCGACGCCCTGGATTCTTTTCAACGGCGAGCTCTTTACCCTGGGCCTCGACCGGATTGAGATGAATATCCTGGTCGTTTCCGTACTGATTCTCGGTCTGGTGGACTACGTGCGATATAAGAAGAAGCTGACCATCGACGCCTTCCTAATGGAACAGAATCTCTGGTTCGAGTGGACGGCGCTGATCGGCATGATACTGATGATCTACATTTTCGGAAAATACGGTCCTGCCTTTAATGCGCAGCAGTTTATATATTTTCAGTTTTAAAGAGGTATCCGCATGAAAAAATCAATGATACGCATTGTCTGTTTTCTACTCATCCTTTTTATAATCTTGCAGTGTGTAAATCACATCTTCCGCTTTAAATATTCGGATGGAATTTACACAATGACCAAATTTTACGAGTTGGAGGACAATACCGTCGACGTTCTGATTCTGGGAAGCAGCCGGGCGTTTGAAAACTTTAACACCGGAACTCTGTGGGACGAGTACGGAATGGCATCCTACACATACGGCTCGTCATTGCAGCCCATGTGGAGCACCTACTACTATCTCAGGGAGGCGCTCAAAACGCAGGAACCGGAACTGATCGTGCTGGAAGCCGGCCGCCTGGTAACGAATTATGAGTATGAAGGCGACGAAAAAATCATATCCGGTCTGTATGGCATGAGATGGTCCCTGGACAAGTTAAAAGCGATTGCCGTAAGCGTTCCGACGGATCGCCTCGGAGAATTTATCCCGACAAACGTCCGGTACCACACGCGGTACACCGAGCTCTCCAAAGCCGATTTTTACAGAGATCAGGGCAATCCTTTTTACCGGGACTGGAAGGGGTTTCTGTGCAATATGGAAACTATGCCCTTCGACAGCGTATGGGAATCTTCCTGCTTCGAGGAGCGTATGCCGTTATATGAAAAAACGGAAAAATATTATAGAAAGACCATTGAACTGGCACAGCTCAGAAATATCCCGATCGTGGTGGTGATCAGCCCGTACGCCTCCATCTCCGAAGAGCACGAAGCCCTCTTCAATACGGGCGCGGATATCGCCGCGGAGTACGGCGTGGAATTTATCGAATGCAATCGGCTCGCCGACGAAATGGGAATCGACTACACTTCAGACGTCGCGGATCCCTCCCACTTAAATTACAGGGGAAACCGAAAATTCTCCAGGTATATCGGCGGTCTTTTAAAATCGCGCTATTCCATCAGTGACCGGCGCGGAGACCCTCGTTATGATTCCTGGCAGAGAAGCGCCGATTTTACCGCCAGAATGATCCGCGATCAGGAGCTGTCAGAGATCGGCGACAGTCGTCTGATCACCGAAAAATTACTGGACGACGACTATCTGCTGTTCATCTCTGTCAACGGAGACTGCACTGCCGACAAACCGATCGAAGAGTTTCTCGCCGCGCTGGGCGTCCATGAAGAAGCCGCCGAGGGAATCTGGTGCCGTGACAACGAGGCATACCCGCAGACAGGCTTCCTGTGGCAGTCGGGAGCGATTTATACGAGTCACTATATCAGTATTCCCTCTCACGATTTTCGCTGCGAGAGATATCAGGACGAAGACGGAAATGATGTCAGTATGGTTACAGTGGATCGCAAAGAATACAGAAACACCGGAACCGGCGTCAATGTGATGGTCTATGATAAAGTCACGGAGTCCGTGGCGGACTCCTTCGCTCTCAGACCTGGAAATGAATACGGAATCAGCAGGTAAGGCTCCTACCACACCACCTGATTCCGCCCGTTGTTCTTGCCGTGATACAGTTTTTCATCCGCCTTGCCGATAATATGATCCAGCCGGCCGCTGTCGCCCTCCGCCACGCCGAAGGTCATCGTAATCTTTACCTTTTCATCCTGAAAAGAGATTGTTCTGCTGCGGATCACCCCGAGCAGGTCCTCCAGGCTGTCCGCGGCCATCTCGAGGCGGTAATTCTCAAATACCAGCAGGAATTCCTCTCCGCCCCAGCGCGCGGCAAAGCCCCGGCCTTTCATCAGTTCTCTCATACGGGCAGACACATCCATCAGCACCGCGTCGCCGCATTCATGCCCATAGGTATCGTTCACTTTCTTAAAAAAGTCAATATCGCCGATGGCGACGCTGAAAGGAATGCCTGTTTCCACACTCTTCTTCTGAACCTGCTCCAGTTTGCGCTGCACATAGCGTCTGTTGTACAGTCCGGTCAGCTGATCCAGCTCGATCAGGTCTCTCAGTGAGCGCTGCATGCGAATCACATTTCTCCCCATATCGCCCAGCTCGTCTCCTCTCTTAAGAACCTCCGGCTCCAGCTCCGCATTCAGCTCTCCGTTGGCGGTTTTCTTGAGAAGGTTTTCAATCTCGATCAGCGTTCGCAGAAATCTGTTGGAAAATACGGTGATGATCAGGATCATGACGGCTGCAACCGCAAGCGCGCCCGCGACAATGGGCGTGATGGATTTCCATATCAGCCTATCCACTTCTCTGGACGGCTTTGCGACAAACAGCATACCGACGCTGCTCCCGTCCGAATTGATTAACGGCGCATAATAGGCGAAATAATTCTCGCCGCCAATCGGCACTTTCGGATAAAATTTTCCGACCTTGCCCTCCAGCACTTCCCTGGTGATGGAGCCGCTCACCTTGGTACCCGCAAGCCGGTCGTGATTCTCATCCATGAGTGTCGTGATGACGCGCACATTCTGGTAGGAGATCGTGATGTCCGCGCCTGTGTTTTCCTTGATTTTGTCTATCACGGAGTAGTCTTCGTTGATCTGGTGTTTTCCCTTGAACAGATATAGTTCTCCCAGCTCCTCCGCCACGGTGTAATCGCCCGGATAAATCATATCGTAGGCCGCGGAGACCGCGCCGTTGAGATTCTTGAGTTCGTTTTCCACCTCTCTGCGCATGGTGCGCGCAAAGCTTCCGGCAGCAAAAAGGGTCACGATCAGTGTCAACAATAAAATAGGTAAAACGCTCAGCTTCAGGAATGTCATCCTGAGGCCGCCGCCTCTGCTCCGCATTTCCATGAGATCCCCCTCGTCACAACAATTAGAATTATATTATCTCATAATTCATGGAATTGCGCAAGCGGCACGGGCGCTCCCCGAATGCGGCGTGTCAGCCGCAGTTCACCTGTCAAAATCCTCTCTCACCTTCGATACGCTCTGTATATTGCCGGCACGAGCGCAGCTGTCAGCACGCCATACAGCACAAGCATAATCGGCACGGCGCCCACGACTTTTCCACCGAGCTCGTACAGATTAAAGTAAGCAAGCGTCCCGCGCATCTGCAGGAGCAGATCCGGCCACAATCCCATGATCTCGCCCACGATCTTGCTGTCCGCCTGTCCCAGAAAGGAACGCAGAAAGATGATCACAAACGGAACCAGCACCGCGACGACCGCCGACCTGCCTCTGGCGGACAGGAACATGACCAGACCCGATATGAAAAGGCAACCCACATAACCGCCGAACACTTCCAGTGCATACTCCTGACCGATGGTGATATGATAAAAACACTTCCAACCATATCTGGTCGCCTGCACCGGGCAGGCCATACCATCCGCGCCGTACCATGCCAGCACAAAAGCGGAATACAGTAAGACCATCATCCAGTAGATTCCGGTGACGATCGCAAATCCCGCCCACACTTTGGCCGCCACGGCCTTATCCCTGCCATGGCGCGCCGCAAAAAAGACGGCGTCTGCCCGCAGCTGATACTCACCGGCAAAAATACCGGAGACAAGATAGCCCAAGACCATAACCGTGATCATGGCGATCCACGGATACCAGTCAAACAGCCGCAGCCAGCCGCCTGTATAGTCATAGTAAAACGGCGTCGCAAGCGTCTCATACTGTCTGATCAGGTAGGCTTTCTCCGCGTCGGAGAAGCGATAGTAGGCTCCTTTTTGCTCATCGGCAAGCCACTCTTTTAAAAGTCTCACCCGATTGGAATAAAAACTCTTCGCGTCGTCCGGCGTCAGGGACTGTGCCCGATAGTAGTCGTTCGTCTGAAAATCATCGGCAAAGGAATTGTTCAGCAGCAGGCGGATCTCGTATGTGGCCTGCCCCCAACTGAAAGCGATATTACTCTCTCTGACGTCTTTCGACTGTCCCTGCGGCGTGGCCGCGATCGCGGTGATCTCCTCGATAGCGAGCCGCAGCTTCTCCTCGTCGAGTATGCCGCTCCACTCTTTCTGCAGCGCCCGCAGTTTGCGCACTGCGGCGACGCCGTACTCATAATCGCCGTTTTCATTGACGTAATAGTCGCCTGCGGCCAGCCGGCAGCCGATCAAAAGCGTGGCCAGGAGCATTGCGAGCGCCACTTTTCCCCCTGTCCTCGCAAAAACTTTTTTGATCTCATAGCGAAACATCTTCTTCACCCGCCTTTTCTCCGAAATGATACAGGAAGACGTCCTCCAGCGTCGGTATGTCCGCCACGGCGTCCGGCGTGGGCGCCTCGGCGGATACAATGCGCAGCTGCACGCTTCCTTTCAGATTCCTGACATTGGCGACTTTATAGTCGCGCAGAAAAGCGCCGACCCGGTTCGGCGCCACCATGCAGTTCCAGACTGTCTCAGGCATGGCGTCGCTCAGTTCCTCCGGCGTGCCGGACAGTACAATACGCCCGTCCTTCATCAACATAATCTCGCCGGCTATATACTCCACATCCGAGACGATATGGGTGGACAGGAGTACGATGCGGTCCCGCGCGAGCTCGCTCAGGAGATTGCGGAAACGGATGCGCTCCTTCGGGTCGAGTCCCGCGGTAGGCTCGTCGAGAATCAGGATTCGCGGATCGTTCAACATTGCCTGGGCGATCCCTGCGCGGCGCTTCATGCCGCCGGACAGCTTCATCATCTTCTTATTCCGCACCTGCGAAAGACCGACCTGTTCCAAGAGCATGTCTGTCCTCCGCTTCGCCGTCACCGTGCGAAGCCCTTTGATGGACGAGATATAGTACAGATAATCCTGCACGGTAAAGTCGGGATAATAGCCGAAATCCTGCGGCAGATAGCCCAGAAGTCTGCGATACTCCCCGCCCATCGCGAAGATATCCTGTCCGTCCCATGTGATTTTTCCCGCGGCTGGCCTGATGAGCGTACACAGGATGCGCATAAGCGTTGTCTTGCCGGCGCCGTTGACACCCAGCAGACCGTACACGCCGCTCCGAAGCGTCCCGGAAACATGATCCACCGCGTTCACGTCCCGAAATGATTTGGTGACCTCCGTCAGTTGCAGTTCCACAGCGTCTCCTCCTCCCATAATCTTCCACACTGTCTCTGGCTTTTGCAGATTCCGTAAATCAGATACAGCGCCGAGAACGCCGACAGCAGATACCACATCGGTTCGGACACGGCGCCGTACGCCCTCTCATCCGTCACAATCAGCATCCATGCGCCCGTCCAGAGCATACAGAACAGCTCCGCTGGCAGTTCTGACGAAAACCGCCTGCTGCAGAGTGTCTGAAAACAGATGCCGCAGGTCACATTGCAGGGCAGAAAAAACTGCGTTACAAATTCCTGCACCGACAGTCCCGCCGTATACACCGCAGCCGCGCCGAATATGCCGAGCAGCACCAGATCCACCATAGCGAATAGCGTAAGCCTCGCGGCGCAGATCTGCCGCAGGGAATAGTATGCCGCCCCTTCCACTTCCCCGATTCCCGCACGGCGGTTTCCGGCAAGCTCCGGCAGAAGCAGTACGGCAAACAGCGGCGCAGCGACGCCCATGCAGCGCCTGACCGCATATCCGGTATCCGCCCACAGCAGCGCAAGCCACAGGCCAAGCAGCACCATTCCCTGCAGCGCCCACCAGCGCTTGCGGATGTATCTGCTCTGCATACACAGGAATTCCGCTCCCGACAGACTTTCATTCTCCTCACAGATGCAGAAGGCCCGCTGCGCCGCCAGCACCGTATCCAGAATACTGCGCTCCATCGGCCTCTCTTCCGTCTCCCCGCCCGACAGGCGCTGCTGCAGCGCGCGGTCGATTTTTGTTCTCTGCCGTCTCTTCCTCTTCATCGCTCTCCCTCCTCTCCAAAATAAGCCCGCAGAAGCGCACGGGCCCGCCTGACTCTGTATTTCACCAGCGGAAGCCCTATACCCAGAAGCTTCGCGATCTCCCTCTGGGTCAGCTCCTGACAGAAAAACAGCACGGCCGTCTCCCTGATCTCGGGCGGCAGACTTGCCAGCGCAGCCTGCGCGTCGAGCCGTCCCTCTATATCCTCCGCGGCGCAGGCTGCGCTCTCCGGCGTCTCCACGGCGACTTCGTCCTTATCCGCATAATAGTCCCTGCATAGGTTCGCCGCGATCACATACAGATAATTGGCCGCCTTTCCGCAGTGCCTGTAACGGTCAAAATGCCGGAAAAATCTCTCGAACGTCTCCTGCGTGGCGTCCTCCGCGTGACCGCGGTCCCGGATATGCAGCCGGCAGTACCGCAGCACCATCGGATAATATTTGCGCACAAACGCTTCGACGGCGCTCTCGTCCCCGTTTTTCATTTGTCTTATCAGCCGCAGATCCGAATCCATCTTTTCCTCTTGTCCCGCGGACCGGCGAAAACCCGCCGGCCTGCGCTCATATGTGCCGCCTCTATCTGATATAACGGTATTCTTCCGAAAAAGGATAGCCCTCTATACAAAAAAAAGAGGTCCCCCGGCTGCTCCGATAGCCGAAATGCCTCTTTTTCCACGTTTATATGTGTCTCTCCTGCGCCGTCTGTCTCCGCCGCCTCTACACGATTCTCCTGACCGTGATGATGCTCCTGTAGGTTGCCGACGTGATCTTGATTCCCGTGCGCTCCGTGCTGGCGTGGACGATCTGTCCGCCCCCTATGTAGATGCCGACATGACCGCCGTAGTAGATAATGTCGCCGGGCTGCGCATCGGAGTAGGACACCTCCCGCCCCGCGCTCGCCTGGGCGTAGGAACTTCTGGGCAGCGAGTAGCCGAAGGCCTGATAGACGGCCATCACGAAACCGGAACAATCCGCTCCGTCTGTCAGGCTGGTTCCTCCCGCACGATACGGATAGCCGATATACTTGCACGCAAAGTCGGCGATCTGCTGTCCCTTGCCTCCGCCGGAGGACGATGGTCTCGGCGTCTCTTCCCGCTCTTCCTCATCCGAACCGCCGTCCTCGCTCTCCGCGTCCGTCCCGCTCGTCTGAGCGGCCAGCAGCGCCTCCTGCCGTTTCCTCTCCTCTTCCTCCTTGCGCTTCCGCTCTTCCTCTTCCTTGCGTTTGCGCTCCTCCTCTTCCAGCTTCTTAATCTGCGCCGTCTCCTGCTTGATCTTGGCCGTGTAGGCGGCTGCCTCCTGCTTCGCCTTGGAGAGCATGACGCCATAGTTCTCGTACTCTTCCTTCTTCTGTGCCAGGACCTCCTCCACGTAGGTCTGCTCCTCTTCCAGCTCCGTCTTGGAGGTCTCCAGCTCCGATTTTTCCTCCTCCAGCGTATCCTGCAGATCCGCCACCTGCTGTACAGTGGCCTTGTATTCCTCCAGAAGCCCTCTGTCGTACTCGTAGAGCTCCTCCACGTAATTGGCCTTGTTCATCATGTCGCCCATGCCGGAGGAGCCGAAGAACATTTCCAGGTAGGAAGCGTCGCCCCGCTCATACATGAAGCGGATGCGGATCTTCATGGATTCGTACTGTTCCTCCTGCACGGCAACCGCGGCGTCATAGTCCTGCTGCGTCTGCGCGATGTCGGCCTCCTTGTCGCTGATCGCGTCCTTGATGAGATTGATATCGGTCAGCAGCGCCACCATCTCCGCGTCCAGATCGCTGATCTCCTCCTCCACGGCTTCCTGCTCGTCCTCATAGCCGGATATCTTCTTGTTCACGCTGTTGAGCTGAGACTGGTTCTGTTTGACGTCCTTCTGCAAATCGGAAATAGTGGTAGCCGATACCGGATCTACCACCGAGAGAAAACATATGAGAGAGAGCGCCGTACAGATCGCGCGCGCATATTTTCCCTTCATCTTCCGTGCCTCTTTTCCCAACCGATCAGAGTTCGCAGTTATTGACCGTCCTCGGGAAAGGCACCACATCCCTGATATTGCCCATACCCGTCAGATACATGACGCATCTCTCGAAGCCAAGGCCGAAGCCCGCGTGGCGCACCGATCCGTAGCGTCTCAAATCGAGATAGAACTGATAGTCCTGTCTGTCAAGTCCCATCTCGTCCATTCTTCTCTCCAGCGTCGCCAGATCGTCCTCCCTCTGGCTGCCGCCGATGATCTCGCCGATTCCCGGCACGAGGCAGTCCATAGCCGCAACCGTTTTGCCGTCCTCGTTCAGTTTCATATAGAAAGCCTTGATTTCCTTCGGATAGTCCGTCACAAATACGGGACGCTTGAATTCTCTCTCCGTCAGATATCTCTCATGCTCCGTCTGCAGATCACAGCCCCAGGATACCTTGTACTCAAACTCGTCGTTGTGCTTCTCCAGAATCTTAATGGCGTCCGTGTAGGTCACATGGGCGAAATCGGAATGCAGCACATGATTCAGCCGCTCGATCAGCCCTTTGTCCACGAACTGGTTAAAGAACTGCATCTCCTCCGGCGCGTTGTCCAGCACATATCGTATCACATGCTTGAGCATCGCCTCGGCCAGAATCATGTCGTCCGTCAGATCGGCAAAAGCGATCTCCGGCTCAATCATCCAGAACTCCGCCGCGTGCCTCGTCGTGTTGGAGTTCTCCGCGCGGAACGTGGGTCCAAAGGTATACACGTTCTTGAAAGCGAAGGCGTAAGTCTCCACATTCAGCTGGCCGCTGACCGTCAGATTCGTGGGCTTGCCGAAGAAATCCCGGCTGTAATCCACCTGTCCGTCTTCGGTCATCGGCAGATTGTTCAGATCCAGCGTCGTCACCTGGAACATCTCACCCGCGCCCTCACAGTCGCTGCCCGTGATGATCGGCGTGTGCACATACACGAATCCTCTCTCCTGGAAAAAGGTGTGGATCGCGTAGGCGATCAGCGAGCGCACCCGAAAAACCGCCTGAAAAGTGTTCGTCCGCGGACGCAGATGCGAGATTGTCCGCAGATACTCGAAACTGTGCCGCTTCTTCTGCAGGGGATAATCCGCCGTGGATTCCCCCTCCACCATAATCTGCGCCGCCTGCATCTCGAACGCCTGCTTCGCCTGCGGCGTGGCCACAATCTTTCCCCTCGCCACAATGGCGGATCCTACGTTCAATTTGGAAATCGCCTCAAAATTCTCCAGCGAATCGTCGTATACCACCTGCAGCGGCTCGAAGAACGTGCCGTCGTTCACCACGATAAACCCGAATGTCTTGGAATCCCGGATGCTTCTCACCCAGCCGCCGACCGTCACCTCTCTGTCGATATAGTCCGCGGTGCTGCGGTACAATTCTCTCACATCCGTCAAATTCATACTGCCCATAGCCTGTCGCTCCTTTTCATCCCTTAGTCTGTACCTGTCACTGCTCTCTCATGCGTCCGCTCAATCTATGGTCGTGGACGTCGCCGTGATTGTGTTGTTCTCTTTCAGAAACGCCATCACGTTGTCACGCATGATCTGCTCTTCCAGCATCTGCTCATCGACGTTCTCCAGATATGCCTCCTCGGACTCATAACCGTAGGCTTCCACCCTGCTGTCAATTTCCTCCTGGATCTGCTCCTCCGTGGGATTGAGTCCTTCGATATCGGCGATCGCCTGATACATGATATACTGCTGCGCGCCCGTCAGCGCGCTGGACTGAAACTGCTCCTGGTACGCCGCCTGATCCAATCCATAATAGTTCAGCATGTAATCGTCCAGCGTCATGCCCTGCACCTGCGCCTGAGCGCTCTGTACATCCGTGATGTTCTGCACGAAGCGTTCCACCATCTCTGCCGGCGGCTCCTTGAAGGTGCAGCCCGCCATAATCGTGTTGGTCAGATCGTTCTCCACAGCCGTCTCAAACTGCAGATCCTCCTGCTCCTTGAAGCGCCTCGTCAGATCATCTTTCAGCTCCTGCACGGTGGTACAGTTCTCGATGCCCATCGTCTCCCCAACCGTCGCCGCGAACTCATCATTCAGCTCCGGGATCACCTGGACGCCGATGCTGTTCACCGTCACCTCGAACACCACAGGCTTGCCCGCCAGATTGGGATCGTTGGGATAGGGGTCCGGAAAACTCAGATTCAACGACAGCTTGTCTCCCACATTCGCGCCGACCAGGCCTTCCTCGAAGCCGTCGATAAAGCGGTGAGAGCCGATCGTCAGATTCTGCCCGCTGGCGGTGCCGCCGTCAAACTGCTCCCCGTCGAGATAGCCCGCATAGTCGATATTCACCGTATCGCCCTCTTCCACAGAGCGTCCGGTCACGTCCTCCACCGTGGCAAAGCTCGGCAGAAGATAAGACTCGATATAATCGTCCACGATCGCGTCGTTGATCTCCATCTTCTCCTCATTCACCTCGGCGCCCGTGTAGCTGCCCAGCGTCACATAGTCGGAGGCCTTGATATCCTTGAGATACTCCTTGCTGCCGCAGGCGCACAGAAGTGCGGAGGCAACAAGCGACGCCGACAGGACTGCCGCTCTTGCGCCGATTCCTTTTTCTCTCTTTCCGTTTTTCATCATTCTCTCCATTTCTCTCTGTTTTTTATGTCAAAAATAACTTCAATGCCGCCCCTCATGGCCGCCCGCGACGCTTTTGCATCCGCAGACATGCCCACATTAAATTATCATATCACAAACGCTTCTTTGTTTAAAGTATTTCTTGCTTAAAGCCCGAATCAATGATAAAATATTTCTTGCATGCTATAGATTTTTGGAGGTGGTTCCATGAATACGGTAACGATTGTCTTGTTGGTAATTCTGGCAATTTTGGTCATTGCTGTAGTCGCGCTGTATTTCCTCGGCAAGAAAGCGCAGAAGAAACAGGGCGAACAGCAGGCGCAGATCGATGCCATGAAGCAGACGGTTTCCATGCTGATCATAGATAAGAAACGGATGAAGCTGAAAGATGCGGGACTACCGCAGATGGTCGTCGACCAGACGCCGAAATGGGCGCGCAACTCCAAGCTGCCCGTCGTCAAGGCCAAAGTCGGCCCGCAGGTAATGTCCCTGATCTGTGATGAGAAGATCTTCGACTCCGTCCCTGTCAAAAAAGAAGTCAAGGCCGTTGTCAGCGGCATCTATATCACGGACGTCAAGGGACTGCACGGCAAGAACGTCGTTGTCGAGAAGAAGAAAAAGAGCAAATTCAAGCAGTTTGTGGAGCGCGCGCAGGAAAAAGCCGGCGCAAAGCCGGTCAAGTAGCGGAGCGGATGTCCATGATCATATGGCAGTCGGACAGAAACGCGCCGTCTGCCTCCAGAGTATAATCCACCTCGACGACGATGCGTTCTTCGCACTGCGTCAACCGGATTTTCATTGTATGGATTCCCATGAGAATCTGACCGAACGGTGTCTGATAAGCGGTCAGATTCTTTTTGTTTTCCTGAAAAACCATATGCGCGCTCACAGCGCCGTCCCGCGTCACTTCCACGGTTTCCGCGTCGAATTTCAGCCTGCTCTTAACGGGCTGCGCAATCCCTTCCACAGTCTCCTCGCAGAGTACATAGTGCCTGCCGTTTCTTTGGTAGTAGTCCCCCCGCAGAACCGTCTCAATCTGACCGTCACCCTCGCTGTTTGGACCTGACTGCAGCCCGCGGAGCGTCACGACAACCTCTTTCGTCATAAAGAACCTTCCTCAAATCCCAGCCGATCTAATACTCGTCGATATTGATTACTTTCGCCGACAGAATCCCGTATGTCAAAATCGAATTGGCAAATTTCTGAAATTTGTCCGCGGCGTCGCTGACAAAGAAGCGGTACAGTTCCGTCCCCAGGCCGGGCCTGTGGCCGCTCTCAAGACCTTTCTCCTGCAGAAGCCTTTTGAGCTCTCTCGCCGTCTCGTAGGCGGGGTTGACAAGCGTCACACTGTCCCCCATAATCCTGCCGATCGTGGAGCGTATGATCGGATAGTGCGTGCACCCCAGAATCAGTGTGTCGATTCCCACGTCGATCAGCTCCGCGAGATACCGCCCCGCGATTTCGTCCGTCACCGGATCCTCCCACAGCCCTTCCTCCACCAGCGGCACGAAGAGCGGGCACGCCTTGCTGAGTACCATGGCGTCGCAGTCCTGTTCTTTTATGTACCGGCTGTAGATGCCGCTGCCGATGGTCGCCTCCGTGGCGATCACGCCGATCTTGTTGTTCCGGGTCGCGGCGATCGCGGCCCTCGCCCCCGGTCTGACCACATCGATGATCGGCAGATCCATCTCCTGCTCCAGCGCTTCGACCGCGCAGGAGCTGGCGCTGTTGCACGCGATCACGATCGCCTTGACATTCTGCGTCTGCAGAAAGTGCGCGATCTGTCTGGAAAATCTGGTAATCGTCTCCGGCGACTTGCTGCCGTAAGGCACCCGCGCCGTATCTCCGAAATATACGATTCTCTCATTGGGAAGCTGCCGCATAATCTCTCTCGCCACGGTCAGCCCGCCCACACCCGAATCAAAGACGCCTATCGGTCTGTCCCGCATTTGTTCCTGCTCGCCCATACGAATCTCCATTCTGTCACCGTCTCTCTATTTTTTGCCCGAGCCACTCTAAGAGCCTGCTTCCGATCACGATCTCATCGCCGGACGCCCGGAGAATGCCTCCCGCCTCATCACTTTCACCTTCCGCGGACGCCTCTTTGCCGTCGCCGTCCCCGACCGCCACATACGTTCCGTCCGCAAAATACAGCTGCGGATACAGGACAGCCCACCACGTACAGGCGAGCACGCCGAGCACCGCCGTCCGCAGGCGCAGGCTGCAGCACATCCCCGCCCAAGCCCGCTTCATCATTCCCGCAAAAAACATTCCGCCACACTCCTTCCCAACGGGCAGTCTCGCCACCGCCGTCTATAAGAAGTGTATCCGTTATTTTGCGCTCTATACAGTCACTGTCTTTTCTTTCCCGCCTGCTGCCCCTGCTCTAATCTGATCTGGCGGATAATGGACTTCTCCTGATTGTCGATGTGGAGTCTGGCAGTCTCGGCCGCCCGCTCTTTATCCCGTCCGACAATGCTCTCATAGATAATTCTATGCTCCTCAATCAGACTGTCATGCTGGTTTTCATCCTTGATATACTCAAAACGGTAGCGGTACATCTGCTCCGAAAGGTTATTGATCAGCTGGACCAGCCGCTGATTGCCGGTGGCCTGTACGATAATGTCGTGGAACGCGACGTCCGCTTTGGCGATAACGGTGGCGTCCTTCGTCTCCGTCGCGCGCGCGAACTCGTCGCACGCTTTTCCGAGCTGCCGCTCCTCCTCCGGGCTGATCCGGTCGCAGGCTAGCTCCACGCAAAGCGCATCCAACGCGCGCCGCACCTCCAGCACATCCTTCAGGCTCTTCTCCGTAATCTGCGCGACCTCCGCGCCCCGGCGCGGAATCATAATCACCAGCCCCTCCAGCTCCAGCTTGCGGATCGCTTCCCTGATGGGCGTCCTGCTGACGCCAAGGCGGTTCGCCAGATGAATTTCCATCAGGCGCTCGCCGGGCTTCAGCTCCCCCGTGAGAATCGCCTTGCGCAGCGTATTAAACACAACGTCGCGCAGAGGAAGTACCTCATCCATCTTCATATCATAATAATCGCCCATACCGCTACCTCTCTCACTCTGCCCCACCGCCGCAGAACGTCGTCACAAAGATCTGTTTCGCCAAATGTCCGTCAGCCACGGCCTGCGCCGCGCTCTCGGCCTGCCCGCGCTCTCTGAATATACCGAACACGGAGGGCCCGCTGCCGCTCATCAGGGCATTCTCGGCGCCCATGCGCCGCAGGAGTTCCTTGATGCGCTCTATCACCGGATACTCCCTGGCCGTGACCGTCTCCAGCACATTGCCCAGTCTGTCCGTGATTCCCTTGAGGTTTCCTGCCCGCAGCGCCTCAGCCATACCGTCTATATCGGGGTGATATGTCAGCCTGTCCGCGTGGAGATTGCCGTACACGAAAGCCGTAGATACGTTGATATCCGGTTTCGCGACGACGAGAAAGCACGCCGGCGGCGCCGGAAGCGGCGTCAGAATTTCGCCGATCCCCTCCGAGAGCATCGTGCCGCCCGCCAGACAATAGGGGATATCCGCCCCCAACTTCACGCCCAGCCGCTGCAGCTCCTCCAGAGAGTATCCCATCTGATACAACTCGTTCAGCCCGTGCATGGTCGCGGCCGCGTCGGCGCTCCCGCCCGCCATGCCCGCGGCAATCGGAATGCGCTTGGTCAGCGTCACCCTGACGCCCCGCTCGATTCCCCGCTCCCTCAGCAGCAGATCCGCCGCCCGCCAGATCAGGTTGTCGCTGCCTGCGGGAAGCTCCGCGCTGTCGATTCGTATCTCGATCCCGGGTTCTTCCGTTCTCTCGAACAGCAGATCGTCACAGATCGCAACTGTCTGCATGATCATCTTGAGTTCATGATAGCCGTCCTCCCTGCGCCTGAGTACGTCCAGACCGAGATTGATCTTCGCATATGCCTTGCGGGAAATTCGCTCCATAGCCGCCTCCTGTAAATTGTACTTTGTATACAAAATTCATTGTACTTTATTATATACAATCCGTATGCTTTCGTCAACTGTAGGAAAGCCCTGCCAGAATATCCGACACAAATTTTTCATCCGGGCTTCCTGCCGCTTTCTGCAGGATCAATTCTGTCACCTGGCAGTATCCGCCGGTATAGGTCGCATCTGTCAGGAACACTTCCTCCATGATCTTCTTGTAGATGCCGGAGACCTGCCACTGTGCCCAGGCGTCCCGATATGCGCCGTCATACGCATATTCCGGACGGATCTCCCGTCCGGCGGCGTCTATTCCGAGGGCGATGCGGAGCATTGCAACCACGAACAGTCCTCTTCTGAGAATCCTGTCGTTGATTACGCCGCACATTGCGTCGATCTCCTCTTTTTCCGGCAGGACGCCCTTCGCCTCCAGCCTGCCGGTCCTCGCCTGCTCCTCCATCTGATTCTGATGGGACGCGCACAGCGGACGAACCTCATACCGCGCGTCGACATAGTCCCACAGGAAAAACGTATTGATGTATTTTCGGAAATTTTTCTCCCTGCAGGGCGCAGACTCTCCGAGATAACACTTGCCGTCCCGCACATGCAGCAGATTCTCCAGGGACAGGTCGAAGTAATCCTTGATGCAGGGCTGCGTCCCCCGGTATCCGTTGTAGCCCGCGGGCACCAGGCTTAAGTTCCCGACGGTGTGCGTCAGCCCGGCGAAACGCCTGAGCGACGCGCTGCCGATATAGTTCTCGTCCGCCTCCACCAGTTCTTTGATCCGGTCCGCCCTGTCGCGCTGCCTGCCGTTGCCGCCCTCCTTGAAAAACACCGTATTCTTAAAATTGTTCCATTTATAAGTGTCCCCGTAATGAGAGATCAGATACAGGCTGAACGTGATCCAGAAGGAATTCATGGTATCCGGCCCCATCGGAATGGAAGGGTCGTAGCACGAATCCGCGAACTGCCTGATCGTCGCGTATTTGAAGGGCACGTCCTGCACCCTGCACAGATCCCGCCAATACCAGAGCGTTCTGTAAATCTCCCGCGGGAACCAAGAGTAATAACCCTGCTTCAGATAATCCTTTCTGGCGGTTCCGTCACAGTCGAAGTCGCAGAATTTCGGGAGCCCCTTGTACTGGAGAAAATTGGCAAGCGGCGTACCGCCGCGAAGCGCCTTCAGACTGTCCATCCTCTGCCGGTAAAAAGCCTTGTCTCTCCCGCCGGATATCTTCTCCCGGCCGGAGAGCTCTTCCAGATAGGTATACCACAGTTCTTCATCGAACTGCTCTTTGACGTCAAACACTTCATGCCTCTCCTCCGCGGCCATGAGAAATGCCCGCAGGCTGTCATATTTTGGCGTTTGTCTTGTCATCATACCCTCTCCGTCTCTGCCGATTTCGCTTCATATTCTTTTATTTTAATATATTTTTTCCGCCTTTCCTACCCCAAAAAACTCTTTTCGCCTCTCCCGCCATGTCCCGAACGTCCCTTTTTTTGTCATAAAAAAGCGGAAAATTTTCATTTTTGCTCCTAATTTTTTCAAAGATGTGGTACGATATAATAAATAGATGTGGGGAGCTGTCCCCTATTTGGTAACCAAAAATTTATCACTACAAAATATTCCAAGGAGGGATACCAATGAGCGTAAACGGAATTACAGGTGCTGCAAATACTTATGATGTGTACCAGACAAGTCAGGCTGCCAACACGAAAGCCGCACAGGAGAACACTTCCGAAAAGACTGCGGAAGACAAGAACGAGTCCGGCGTTGTCTACGAGGCGTCCAAAGAGAGCACTGCAGCCGCAAAGACTTACACCCAGAACACTGATCTGGTAAACAAGCTGAAGGCGGACGCGGAGGCGCACACAAGGCAGCTGCAGAGCATTGTCGAGCAGCTGATGACCAAGCAGGGCCAGACCTACAACACAGCCAATGGCATCTGGTCGTTCTTGGCAAGCGGCAACTTTACGGTAGACGCCGCCACACAGGCACAGGCGCAGAAGGACATTGCGGATGACGGATACTGGGGTGTTGAGCAGACGTCCGACAGAATCATCGATTTCGCAACCGCGCTGACAGGCGGCGACCCCGACAAGATCGAGGAGATGCGCGAAGCATTCAAGAAAGGTTACAAGCAGGCGGAGGAGACATGGGGCGGCGAGCTTCCCGACATCTCCAAGAGAACATACGATGCTGTGATGGAAAAGTTTGACAAGATGGCTGAGGAAGCCGGTCTTACCACGTCAAACTAATCTGTATTATCATAATTTTCCTTGCATCAGTTAAAAGAAGTCAGGTCTCACGGCCTGACTTCCTTTATTTACGCGTGCAATGAGCCAAGCTGATCTGCACGGTTTACAGCGCGTCGATGACGCCCTGCACTCCCTGTTCCTCATAGATTCTCTTATAGTAAGCCACCTCGTCGCGGATCACTTCGTCGATCAGGCGCATGCCGAGAAGCTCCACCGGCGCCTTGTCATCCGTCATGACATAAGCGCCCGCCTCATAGGGCTGCAGACCGCCGGCCACCGTCTCCATCATGGCGGACAGTTCCCTGTCACTGATATTTTCCCGGTGTCTTGTCAGATTCTCAAGCATCTGCGGATTGTCGGAGGCAAACAGTTCCCTGTTCGTGGAACCCCGGACGTCCACGGTGTATACCTCACCGAACACGGCGGCAATGGTGTCCGCCAGATACTGGTTGATACTGCCCTCCCTGCTGCCGCGCATATTCATGTTGACCACCATCACGCCGTCCTCGGCCAGATGCTCTCTGACCAGCGCAAAAAACTCAATCGAGGACATCTGAAACGGGATTGTGATATCCTGATAGGCGTCCACCATGATGACGTCATACTTTCCGTCTATGGCGTTCAGATACGCCCTGCCGTCGTATGTCGTCACCGGCACATCCGAAGGCAACTCAAAGTATTCCTGCGCAAGCGCCGTGATCTTCTCATCGATCTCCACGCCCTCGATCTCCATATCGCCGTAGTAGCCCCGGCACTGGTGCGCGTAGGTCCCCGTTCCCATGCCGAGAATCAGAACCCTGCAGTCTCCCGGCTCCTCCCGTCCGGTCATGAGCGGAGCGGCCATCGCATAATCGTAGTACATCCCCGTCAGCCCGTCTTCCTTCATCAGCATCGACTGCACGCCGAAAAGCACGTTCGTCGACAGGATAATGCTTCTGTCAGTTTCTTTTACCTGCAGATAGTTGTATATCGA
Organism: uncultured Lachnospiraceae bacterium; assembly: GCA_947586255.1. Lineage (GTDB taxonomy): Bacteria > Bacillota > Clostridia > Lachnospirales > Lachnospiraceae > UBA3282. Next base: position 19,320 of record CANPXP010000015.1, read on the forward strand.
CTCTCCCTCGTAGGTCAGATCCTTCTCCCAGAAGGCGAAGCTGTCCGACCGGCCAAACAGGCAGCAGAGGAGGAAGAGAACCACGGCCACGATGCTCCCCACCGTGCCTCTTCTGCCGCTCGCAAAATAGAGCAGCGACAGCGCAAGCAGTATCCCCGCAAAGATGAGAAAGGTAACGGAAGTGCCCACCGCCGGTATGGAGAGAAATGTCGGCACGAAGGTGCCTATGATGCTGCCGATCGTATTGAACGCTCCGAGCGTCCCCACGACCCGGCCGCTGTCCTCCAGGCTGTCCACAGAGTATTTCGCCAGCGACGGCGTCACCGTCCCCAGCAGGAAGAGCGGGAACACAAAGATCACCATGCACGCCGCAAACGCCGCCCAGATCAGGAAATTGGTGCTGACCGTAAAGATTAAGAGCGCGGAAATCCCGAGAATGATATACTTGCCCGCCACGGGAATCGCCGCAATCCAGACCGCCGCGATCCGGATTCTCCTGTACAGCCTGTCCGGATCCGGATTTTTGTCGGCGCTTCTACCGCCGTAGATATTGCCCAGCGCCATCGCGATCATGATCGTTCCTATAATGATCGTCCACACAATCTGGGAGGAACTGAAATAGGGCGCCAGAAGCCTGCTGGCGCCGAGTTCCACGGCCATCACCGACATGCCCGCGAAAAATTCCGTCAGGTATAGAAAAACTTTATTTTTCAGAATCGGTATCTCTCTCATCTCATCATCTCCGTCGTATTTTCCCGCGCCCTCCCGCAGAAGGACGCGGGCCACTCCTATACAGTATATAGAATTTCTCCGTATTTTACAATCGCATCTTGCCGCCGCCGTGCGCGGGCAGCAGATGAGCCGCTGGGAATCGCCGGCCTTACAGACTTCCCTTCACCACCAGGATCTTGTCGCCGGCCTTGATGTCCTCGGAGACAAGCTCGTTCACTTCCTTGATCTGCGCGATCGGCACATAGTAGCGCTTGCCGATGTCCCACAGCGTATCCTCCGGTCCGGCGATGCAGATCACCATGCCAGGCAGCTCGTTCAGCTTGTTCAGATCCAGATCCTCCACCTTGATATCCGTGATCAGATTGCTCTTCTGCACGGCAAAGACGAGCGCCTTAAACTGCAGCGCGGCTTTCACGTCCAGCTCGTCGCCGTCCAGCATTGTCACGGTCAGCTGCTCAATGCTGCAGTGCAGCTTAAATATGCTGGTCGCCGTGATATTGTCCGCCTCGATCACATACCGGAAGGGGATCTCGTTCTTCGTGGAGTAGAACGATTTCGAGCCGCCGCACAGATAGAGCGTCGTCACGACAAGCGTTCCGGAGACGGCGATCCCGTTCTCCACGACAGTCTGCTCGCCAAGATGCAGCTCGCCGTCGGAATGAATCAGCTGGTACACCGGTATCTCCGCGTTCTGAAGCTTCACATGCTCGGCGATCTTGCACTTGCCGCTCCCGCTCACGAGCAGGCTTTTCAGCTGCGCCTGCGTGGTGAGCGCCTCGATCTCCTTATGCACGCCGTAAATGTCCGACAGCACCTCCAGATTTTCCTCTTCATACAAATGAATGTCCAGATCAAGCACCGGCTCCACACAGAAGACCCTCTCCTCACCGTCAAAGTCCTGGCGCACCTCCACGTTGCACTGGCCAAGACCGTAGCAAATATCGGGAATCATGTTCTCTCTGCAGCCCTGACACTCGATGATGCCGCTGAAGGGCACGGTGTTCTCATACCAGAGCGTCCTGTCGCTGTCGCCTTCCCCCTCGTAGAGGAAAAAGGCTTTCATCTCTCCCTGCACGGAAATCTTCTCCTCCAGCGCCTTGAACTCCACGTGGTCAAAGGTGATGTGATGCCAGATCGTGCGGAACACATTCGGCAGATTGCCGGACAGCTCCATCTCCTCCTTCAGCCGGAAGATATCTTTTTTCTGCAGCACAAGCTGTGCGACCGGATAGGTCCGCTTCCGATACTCCACCGGCTCGTCGTGATAAACGTCCACCGCGGCGTCCTGCTCGATGTGCTCTTCCTTCTCCAAGGCAAAGGACACCACCGCCTGGGCGCTGAGTTTTCTGGAGTTAATCAGACCGACCGTCAGGTCCTCAATCTCCCAGTCCACCAGGATGATGTCGCCGTTTCCCACGCCGTCCATGTTGACCTTTTCCTCATAGGGAACCACCGCCTCCATGCTGGCGCAGGTCCCCTCCGCGTCGGTCAGATACAGGACGGACACGATCAGTCTGCCGCGCAGATTCACCGCGTTCTCCCCGGCGCGTATCTCCTCCATGACGACTTCTCCCTTGCTGTTCAACAGATGCACAGCGTCGGGTTTATTATCTGAAATATTGACATCTTCTTCCAATACAACCTGTGTACCGGCCTTGCTGCTGATCCGATCCATATGTATCTTCTTTTTTACTAATTCCACCGGAAAAAACCTCCGTGCGTATACTTAATATAAATGTATGCCGCACGGAGGCCGTATATGTTTTTATTTTCCGCTGCCGGAACGCCTCCCGGCGCAGCGGGCAGTCCTGCGCGCGGTCTATTCCTCCACCGCGCCGATCAGCTCCGTCACATTCTCCACATGACAGCGCCGCATGTACTCCTCGATGCCCTCGATCACCTCGATGGTCGCGCGGGGATTGACGAAATTCATCGCGCCCACGGCGACCGCGCTGGCGCCGGCCATCAAAAACTCCACGGCATCCTCGCCGCTTGCAATGCCTCCCATGCCGATCACGGGAATTTTCACCGCGTGGGAAGCCTGATAGACCATGCGCACGGCCACGGGCTTGATGGCGGGACCTGAGAGTCCCCCCGTCCTGTTGGCCAGCGCAAACCTCCTCCTGTAAATGTCGATCTTCATGCCCGTAATCGTATTGATCATCGAGAGCGCGTCTGCCCCAGCGGCCTCCGCCGCCCGCGCCATCTCCGCAATGTCCGTCACGTTGGGGCTCAGTTTCATGATGACGGGCTGTTTCGCCTTCGCCTTGATCTGCGAGGTAATGTCATAGAGGCAGTCCGCCTTCTGCCCGAAGGCGATGGCGCCCTCCTTGACGTTGGGACAGGAGACGTTGATCTCCAGCATGTCCACCGGCTCGTCGCCCAGACGCTCCACCACCTCCAGATAGTCCTCCACGGTTTTTCCGCAGACGTTGACAATGATTTTCGTGTCGTACCGCTTCAAAAAAGGGACGTCACGCTCGACAAAGACGTCGATGCCGGGATTCTGCAGGCCGATGGCGTTCAGCATCCCCCCGTAAGTCTCCGCCACCCGCGGCGTCGGATTGCCCGGCCACGGCACGTTCGCCACGCCCTTCGTCACCACGGCGCCCAGCCGGTTTAAATCCACGAAATCGCTGTACTCCATGCCGGAGCCGAAAGTTCCCGACGCCGTCATGACGGGATTCTGAAGCGTCACCCCCGCGATCGTCACTTGTGTATTCATCAGATATTCACCTCTCTCGCTTCAAATACCGGCCCGTCCGTACAGATGCGGGCGTTGTGCACATGGGAATGGCTGTCCACATCCCTCGTCGCGCAGACACAGCCGAGGCACGCTCCCACGCCGCAGGCCATGCGCTCTTCCAGGGAAATATATGCCTCTATGCCCTGCGCTTCGGCATACTGTTTGATCGCCCGCAGCATCGGCATCGGCCCGCAGGCCATGATGACGTCCGCGCTCAGTTCGTTGGCCCGGATGATATCCATCACATTGCCCGCAACGCCCACACTGCCGTCCTCCGTGGCGATATACACCTGTCCGTATTGCCCCAGATCATCCTGCAGGAAAAGATCCTGATTCCTGTAGCCCAGCAGGATCTGTTTCTCCGCCTCCAGCTCCTTCGCCAGCTGCAGCATGGGCGGAATCCCGATGCCGCCGCCCATGAGAAAAACCTTCCTGCCCGCGGCGCGCTCTGTGGGGAAGCCGTTGCCGAGCACCCCCAGCACCTCCACCGTATCATTCGCCTTATACGAGGAAAATTCCGCCGTTCCTCTGCCCGCGATGCGGTATACGAGCCGCAGCCTGCAGGCCTCCGCGTCCGCCTCGCAGACGCTGATCGGCCGCGGCAAAAGCGTCGCCGCGCTGTGCGGATAGACCGCCACGAACTGCCCCGCACGCGCTTCCCGCGCAAGCTCCGTCTCGATCCTCAAGTCGTAGATCTGATCCGCGATCCGCTCCTGCGAGACGACCGTCGCCGTCACTTTTTTCTTTATCTGCCTGTCCATGTCAATGATTCCTTTCTTCCTTCTGTCCGCCTAATCCCGCATACCGCCGTCATATGCGATCCTGCCGCCGCAGATCGTGCAGGCGATCACCCCCGGCAGCGTCTCGCCCACGAAGGGCGAATTGGACGCTTTCGACGCGAAAGTGTGCACCGTCCACTCTCCGTGCGGATCGAAAATCACCAGATCAGCGGGGCCGCCCTCCGCCAGATATCCCGCGTCCAGATGATAGAGTTTCGCCGGCGCGAGACTCATTTTCCGCAGCAGTTCCGCCATGGTCAGATATCCCTTGTTCACCAGTTCCCGTATGCCGAGAGACAGGGCTGTCTCCAGTCCGATGATGCCGCTGGGCGCTTCCGTCAGCGGCCGCGCCTTCTCCTCGGCGCTGTGGGGCGCGTGATCGGTGGCAATCATGTCTATCGTGCCGTCCCTGAGACCCTCGATGATGGCCTGCCGGTCAGCTTCCTCCCTGAGCGGCGGATTCATCTTCGCCAGCGTGCCGTGCGCTATCACGGCCTCCTCCGTCAGGGTGAAGTGATGGGGCGTCGCCTCCGCGTAGATGTGCGGGCTCTTTTTCTTCGCCTGCCGCACCAGCTCCACGGCCTCCCTGGTGCTGATGTGCTGAATGGACAGGTCGGCCCCCTCCTCCACGGCGATCATGAGATCGCGCTCCACCATGGAAATCTCCGCCTCTCTGGGGGAACCGCCGATCCCGAAGCCGGCCGCGGCCCTGCCCGCGTTGACGCCGTTATCTGTGATGAGCGCCGGATTTTCCTCGTGCAGACTGACGGGTCTGTGACACGCGGCGGCTCTCTTTAACGCCTCCCGCAGCAGCCGCTCATCCATCAGCGGAATGCCGTCGTCCGTAAACCCCACCGCCCCCTGAGCGCTCAGTGTCTCCATATCCGTCAATTCCGCGCCGCGAAGCCCTTTCGTCACGTTCGCGCAGGAATAGACATGGATATCCGTCTCCGCGCCCTTGTCGATGACGTAGCGGAGCGTCTCCGCGTTGTCCACGGGCGGCTTCGTGTTGGCCATCAGCACCACCGAGGTGAAACCGCCCCGCGCCGCGGCCTTCGCCCCCGTGTATATGTCCTCCTTGTAGGTAAATCCCGGATCTCTGAAGTGGACGTGTACATCCACCAGGCCTGGCGCGACAATCCGGCCGCGCAGATCAATCACGTCGCCGACCCGGGGCACTCCTTCCGGCGCAGCCGCGCTCCCGCGCACCGCTTCCCCGCACGGGACAATCCGCGCGATCCTGCCGTCTTCTATGAGAATGTCTCTGTATCCTTCCGTTCCCGACTGCGGATCAATCAGATAACCGTTCTTCAGTAACATGTCTCTCCCATCCTCTGTTTCCATGGCGTTACAAGCCGCCTGCCGTCAGATATCATAACCATATTATCATAAATACCGCGCCGCGCCAATTCTTTTGTCTGACAACGTCAATATGCTCGCCGCCCAAATACCCGCCGTCAGTCGAACACCACGGGCTTGTCGATAAATTCCGTCTTGATCACTATGTAGGGATAGCTCGCCACCGGATTGTTCTTCTCCTCCGGCGCCGGTCCGATCAGCTTCGTGTCCACATAGACCGCATTGGCCGTCTCGTACAAGTCGTTCAGCGCGATGCTGTAACCGCCCGTCTGCTGTGTCCCGTAACCGACGCAGATATAGAGAAATCCCTGATCCTCAAAGGTCACTTTAAAGGCGTCTTCCTTCTTCTGCTCGATCATGGCAAGCAGTTCATCCGGCAGGTCGTCCTCCGGGATAATGGTACACTCCAGATCCTTGATCTTCTCCATAGCGTCAGACTTCCCCGCACACGCGAACACGCCCGCGCACAGCAGGCAGACCAGGCAGGCGCTCACGATTCTCTTCCGATATTCACTCAGTCCGTTCATAGATTTTCACTCCGGCATAAACTCTTATTACCTAATTTATTATCCGGCGATACGGTGTATTCCTATTGATTATTGCGGCGACAACCTATATACTATAAGATATTACAAGTAATTGGGGGATAACAGGACATGATTCGTTTGGTTTTGGTGGCAGTCTTTGTGACGGTGTTTCTGATCGTGAGTCTTCCGATCCAGTTCGTAGAATTTCTGATCGGCAAGGTCAATCCCGACGTCAAGAGCCGCAGTTCGCTGGCGATTGTGAACTGGGCGTTCCGCGTCGTCCTCTTTCTCTCCGGCGTCTCCGTGACCGTGCTCGGCGAGGAGAATGTGCCAAAGGATGAGGCCGTGCTGTACATCGGCAATCACAGGAGTTACTTCGACGTCATCATGACCTATGTGCGCGTGCCCAGGCCGACCGGCTATATGGCGAAGGTGGGAATGCTGCGCGTGCCTTCCCTGAGCACATGGATGAAATATCTGCACTGTATCTTCCTGGACAGAAGCAACATCAAGGCCGGTATGCAGTCGATTCTCAACGCCATCGAAAAGGTGAAGTCCGGCATCTCCATCTGCATCTTCCCGGAGGGGACGCGCAACAGAACCGACGATGCCCTGCTGGAGTTCCATGACGGCAGCTTTAAGATCGCCGAGAAGACCGGCTGCCCCGTCGTGCCCATGAGCATCAACAATGCCGCGGCGATCTGGGAAGACCATCTGCCCTGGATCAGAAAGGCGCATGTGGTCATCGAGTACGCCAAGCCCATCTATGTGCGGGATCTGGACAGGGAACAGAAGCGCCACTTAAGCGCCACGGTACAGGATATCATCAGAACCAATTATGAGAAAAACAAGGAGCTGGTGTAGGCAGACCGCCTACTCCTCCACCAGGTACAGCTCCTCCATGATCGAACTCATCATCAGCACCAGCTCAGCGTTCAGTTCCACCTGATTCATAATGCCCTGCTTTTCATTGAAATTCGCGTAGTTCCGCTCTCCCGCACCGTCCAGATAGCTGACGGACTGCAGGTTTCGTCCCAGCAGATAGTGCAGATGATTCTGCAGTACGGTGGCGTACTCGTGGTTTGTGATGATGTGATCCACCACCGCCAGCCTCGTGATATCTTTCAGCAGCTCCGCGCTGCCGTTTTTCTGTTCGTCCATACTCACCAGGAACCTGGAATTTTTCGAGGCGTAAGAAATTCTCTCCCCCTCCAGCATCAGAATCTTGATCAGCGCGTCGCAGGTGTCCACATCCACCTTCTGCCGGGTGGAGAGATAGGTGACGCAGCCCCAGAATATAAAATTATTATCCATATCCGTCACGGGATTCTCTGAGAGATATGCCCTGACCGCATTGTGATAGCCGTAGTTGCCGGTCGCGCGGTACAGCTCCGTGGACGCGTAGAAATACTCCTCCGGCGACACGTCGGCGAGGTACTGTCCCGCATAGCGATAGGCTCTGTCCGCCGCCTGCAAGCACTTCGTGGCAAATTCCCTGTCGTAGGTCTGGTACAGATAACTGAATTTCGCCATCGTCGCCGCGAATTGAATCGTGGCGTCCATCGTGACGGAATCGATATAGAGCAGATAACCCAGCGCGGCGTTGTCCGCGCTGCTCACGGCGGAATACACCGCCCCGCTCCTGCTGTCCTGCATCTTCAGGAACCAGTCGATCTCGTACCTGACTTCGTCGAGCACGTCGGGAATGCCGTTGCCACTCTCGGGAATCCCCACTTCGTCGCCGAACACCTCCGGATAGAGTTCATAGGCGAGCAGCAGATGATTGACGGTGCTGCAGCCCGTCGGGATGTCCCGCGTACCGCTCTCGTCCACATGCCAGCCGCCCGACACATCCAGCTTCACAGAGGCCTCATCTTTCATCTGTGCCTCCTTGGTATGGCAGGCATTGTGCGCCGCCTCCCCCGCCAGCTCCGTCGACAGTGTCAGTCCACAGCGGTTGTAATAATACTGTTTCAGCGCCGCGTCGTACAATTCTCCATATGGGTTCTCAGCGATCTCGAAGGCGTAGGACTGTCCGATGACCGCCGCCTCTATGTAATAGATGCCTTCCGTCTGAAAAGACGTGAAATCTCCATAACTGATGGAAACTCCCGTCTCCTCATCGCGCCCTTTCTGCTCAATCCGCCCCGTATAGACGCTCTGTCCGCTCTCCGCATCGATGATCTCAAAAGTCTCCGGCAGCTCCTCTCCGCAGAAAAGCGCGATTTTGCTGCTGCTCACGGCGTAACCCTGCTGATCGACCAGAATGCTCGGCAGGCTCTCCGGCACCTCGTAGTCGAATTCCGGCGTCAGTCCCAGGGTAGTGAACAGACCGTCGCCCGCATCCGCGGCCGGCTCGTTCGCATAGGCGCAGCCCGTCAGTGCCGACACCGCGCCGAGCAGTATGCAGATCATTGTTTGTAAGCGTCTTTTACCCATGACACCATCTTAACACAAAAGTCCGCATTCTTCATCATAATATACAATTTTTCCCTCAATGACCGTACAGAGAGTGCGGGTGAACACCTCCATCGGATTGCCGTCGAAGATCGTCACGTCCCCGTCCTTGCCCACGGCGAGACTCCCAATTCTGTCAGCCACACCGCAGATCCTGGCAGGGTTGATCGTAATAGCGCGCAGGCCGTCCTCCATTGACATCCCCTCCTTGACCGCCAGCCCCGCGCAGATCGGCAGAAACTGAATTTTGGAGACCGGGTGATCCGTGGTGACGGCGGTCAGAATGCCGCTTTCACTGAGCAGCCCCGCCGTCTTGAACGCCATATTGCGGACCTCGATCTTGTTGCGGCTGGCCATATCCGGTCCGACAATCGCGGGGAAGCCGGCTTCCTTTAATTCATCGATGATCAAATGCCCCTCGCTGCAGTGATCCAACGTCATTTTAAGACCGAACTCCTTCGCGATACGCACCGCCGTCAGGATATCGTCCGCCCGATGGGCGTGCGCCTTCAGTGGAATCTCGCCCCGCAGCACCGGCAGCCAGCACTCATAGCGGAAATCCCGCTCTGTCTCCGGATCTCCTGCAAGCTTTTTTTCATACGCCCGCGCCTTCGTCAGCTCTTCCCGGAGCATGGCGGCAGTTGCCATGCGGGTGGCGGGAGAGACATTCTGACCGGCATAATTCGTCTTCGGATTTTCTCCGAAGGCCACCTTCATGGCGGCGGGCGCCTTCACGATCATATCGTCAATACATCTTCCGTGCGTCTTGACAAAAGCGAACTGCCCGCCCACCACGTTGGCGCTTCCGGGGCCAATCATGGCCGCCGTGATCCCCGCCTTCAGCGCGTCATGAAAGGCGTCGTCCATCGGATTGATCGCGTCGAGGGCGCGCAGCTGCGGGGTGACGGGATCTACCGTCTCATTGCAGTCGTCCCCTTCCCTGCCCTTCTTCTCCTCGGTGATTCCCATATGACAGTGCGCCTCGATGAGGCCCGGCATGACCAGATTGCCCCCGGCGTCGATCACCTGAAGATCCGGCCGGCCCTGCTGCCCGGCGTCGTCATACTCCCGCATATCGCCCAGCGCGGTAATCCTGCCGTTCTCGATCCTGAGATAGCCGTCGTCATACTCCCGCTCTTCCATTGTCCTGATATTTCCGTGAATAATCACCAGCATGGCTTCTTCCCCGCCCGCGCCGTCACTGCAGCCGCGTCATGGGATTGACCGGCTCACCGTCCCTGGTCAGCTTGAAGTACACGTTCGTTCCCTCCAGGCTGTAATACTTGGTCGGTGAAGCCACCGTTCCGATGCTGTCGCCCACGCTCACATAACTGCCCTCGGAGACGACAATATTGTCCAGCTGCCCGTAAGTCAACTCATAACCGTTGCCGAGATCCGTCACCACCAGATTGCCTATCGCCGGGTCATAGTCCACGGCTGTCACACGGCCGTTGGCCGCCGCGGTAATACTGTCTCCCTGGTTCGCCGCGATCACGATGGCCGGATTGTACTTATACTGTTGCAGCGTGGGAAAATAGACTGTCTTGTCCATGCTGTAATTGATGAGTACATCGCCCACGACAGGCCACACCAGGCCGTCCTCCTCGTGAAAGTCCAGCGTCGGCTGCACGGTGGTGGAGATCGCTTCAGCCGTCTCCGGCTCCCCGTTTCCGCTGGCGGTGTCCACCTTCTCGTCAAACATGCCCTCTTCTTCCTCTTCCCCGCTCTTTTCCTGTTTCGGCGCGGCTTTCACGGCATCCTCCTTCTTCGCGTCTTCCGCCGCGCTGTCCGCATCGGATTGCCCCGCGCCGTCCGCCTTGCTCTCCGCCTCCGTCTTCGTCCTGACACCCGTCACCGCAGAGGTTCTGTTCCCGGTATTCTCCACCTTCTGGGAATTTGCCTCCTGAAAACTCGGGTCGTAATCCAGATCATCGGTTCCCACATCGGCAAACAGCGTGTCCAGCTCGTCGCCGGACAGCATATTCTCCGCAGTCACATCGCTCTCTTTCTCAATCGCCTCGAAATCCACCACGTAGTCTTCCTTCTCCGCATTGTTGTTCCTGCGCACGAAAATACCCGTCACAGTCAACGCCGTCAGGACAAGTACTGACGTCGCCAGCATAATGATTCTCTCTCTTCTGACACTGTTTCTGCTTCTTCTTACCATGAATCCTGCCTCCTGTTTCCACATTTGCCGCAATAAACCTTTCGCAAAAGTTTACACGGTGTTAGTCTTACCCATTTCTGGCAGGTTATTCAATTTTTGCTAACTCGGTCCCGCGAAAAAACTCTTTTAATATCTGATCGAAGGTCGCGCCGTTCACCGCTCTGCAGTTGGCGCCGTACTGACTCATGCCGAAACCGTGCCCCACGCCCGTCACGTGAAAGACGATCTGCGTGTCCGTCCGCTCCGCTTCAAAGGAAGCGGACGCAAGGCCGAACAGATAGCGGAACGCCTCGCCGTCCATCCGGACGTTCTCCCCGGTTTCCGTGTCAAAGACCACCTCGGTGACGTACCCCGCGCCGTCACGCTCAAACCGCATGTTCTCCCACAGTTCCTCCGCCGTATCGCTCACCCCCACGCGGGCCTGTATCTCTCGCAGAAACCCGGTCCCGGAGACCGCCGTATCGCTCCGATAATCCCGCGCCGCCTTATCCTGCGCACAGTCCGCGCTCTGCAGATAGGGGAACCGATCCGTCCGCCACACGGCGTCCGCATCCCTCGTCCGCCCGTTGCTCACTTTGAAATAAGGCGCCTGCGCAGGCTCCCCCTCATAGGCGAGATACAGACCGGCCGTATCCCGCGCCGCCTCCGTATAAACCGCGGGAGCCAGTCGCTTTCCCGCGCCGTACCACTCCTTCGGGCCGTCGCCCGACGCCGGAAGCGCGGATTCTCCCTGCTCTCTCCCGGCCCGCACCGCTTCCGTTCTGATAAGCACCGCCTGTGCCTTAAGCGCCTCCGGCTCATAATCTTCCGGCATGGTTTCCGACAGACGGCAGGCGACGTACTCTTCCAGCGGCATTTCCCAGACACCCCAATCCATGTCCACCCGGATCCGCCGGCCGGCGGCTTCTCCCGCCGCTCCGCCGTTTCCTTCCCGCAGCTTTCCCGCATCCACGCCCACATGCCCCCACAGGCTGGCGCACACATAGGGCAGCAAAAAAACAAACAAAAGGAAGCCTCCGGCATCCCTTTTGTCTGTTTTTTTTAAAACGATTCTACTCTCTTTCATGAAGCACCCCGCATGTACTATCTGTATGCAGGCGCTCCGCGTATTATTCCCGCACGGCTCCTACTGCGCCACATCGAGATGCTGCGCCATGTCCAGATGCTGCACGGTGGACACTGTCCCGTTCTCATAGAGGAAAATGCCCGTTCTTCTGATCAGCGCGTTCGTCTGATTGTCCCGCGCGTCATTCAGTGAAAACTCGGTCGAAACGCTGCCGAGCCCGATCGCCCCCACGCCCAGATCCGACAGATGGTACAGGGTATCGCCCTCTTCATCCCGAACCCAGATCAGCAGCTTATCCCAGATCTCATCCGCCTCGTCGATCCAACCGTTGCCGTCGGCGTCATACTTCGCCAGATCCGCAAATCCGTCGCCGGATTTCGTGCCGAAAAGCTCGCCGCCGTCATTGATCACGCCGTCACCGTTCTGATCCAGCGCCAGAAAACCGCTGCCGGACGCAAGCGACGACATCTCCTCCGCCGTGCCGTCCTGATCCAGATCAAAATAGAACTTCTGGTCGGACACACTCGCCACGTCGGTGTCCAGGTTGATCACCAGCGGATCGCAATACCTGATCCCGGTGGTATAAGTCTCCTCGTAGTACTCCTCGAACCTGCGGCTCATGGAACATTCCAGATTGAACGGCAGCTCTCTGCCGTCCGCCGTCTTCACCACACCCGTGGTGGAGAAGGACGTACATTCCTGCTCCATGTGATAGTACGAGTTGGTGATGATTCCCATCTGGTAAGTTTTCTGTCCGAGACCCGCATTGCTCTGCTGCACACCGCTCCTATTCCACGGATCCCAGCCGTCTCTGCCGAAGCCGAATAACAGCTCCATCAGAAAACGCATGCAGTACTGCCTGAGGGTCGTGACCGTATCCTGCGGCTGCTGCCGCGCAGTCACTTTTCCCGGCTTGGACATGTTTTTAAAATGTGTCGAAATATCCTCCAAGTCTGCGGCGTTCTCTTCGCCCTCCTCTGTCTCTTCCGCGCTCTCGCCGGAATTGATCAGATCGCCGAAAAGGCTTTCCGGATCTTCATCAGATCTGCCTGTGCGCCGCGCGGTGGAGGCGCTCACCGACTTTGCCGTTACAGAAGTATAACTTCTGTGCGATTCCATACTAACTACGCTGGAATCAATTCTCACTATTACCTCCTTTTGTCCAGACCCTGTCTACGCCCGCCTGTGCCACCGGCTGCACCCTCCGTGATGCATGGCAAATAGAAAGGACGGCATCCTCAAAGTAAATCCTTTTCCTTTGAAAAACACCGTCCGTGGTCTGATCCCTATTCAGATTCAAGAAACAGCCGTCCGGCCAAGATCAGCCATCCCTTGTACTTTATATATCGTCCTCAGGACCCGATTAGTTTAGCCCACTCTGTTATAATTGATGAGACAGCCCTTCAGGATAATCTGCCGCTCCTCGTCGGTCAGCTCACCCAGCCGCAGGTCGAATTCCGTGAGTTTATCTTCTTCCACGGAAACCCTGTACGCCTTGATCACCTCCGCCTTTGTCTCCACTGCCTGTCTGATTCCCGGGAAGAACAGGTAGTCCAGGTTCCGGAAAGGCAGCTCGCCCGCCGGAATCAGGAATGGCAGCATACCCCAGTTGATCAGGTTGGAGCGGTAGCGCTTGGTGGCGTACTCGTTGGCGATATTGGCCCAGCCGCCCAGCACCTTCTGGCAGCTCGCCGCCTGCTCTCTGGCGGAGCCGTCGCCCGGCTTTACCGCGAAGATCGTGGAGCCGAATCCCGTGTTCTCGTGGCTGGCATCCGCGAACGTTTTCTTAATGACCTGCATCACCGGCTTCACATCCGGATGCGCCTGGCAGGGATGCTCGCCGTTCATGCGGGCCGTCTCCGCCTTCTGGATATCCTTGGCGCGCGCCACATAAGCGGGATCCTTTCTGGAGAGCGTGAACTCTGCCAGCCCCAGCGGATTGGAACGGTAGGAGGAAGTCTCCCCGGAGGGAATCAGCTCGTCCGTGGTCGTCACCGGATCGTGAATCTCGGAGACGACGCGCAGAACCAGATTGTCCGGCAGCGCGCCCATAGCGGGCCAGTCTTTGATATTCGGTCCGAACTGAATCTCCACGCTCTCGTCCGCCACGCCCTTCGAGTCGAATACGCGATTTTTATAAATATTCGCATCAAAATGATACTTGTATCTGCCCAGCGTGCCGTCAAATTCCGTCGCCGGCGTGAGCACGCCCTTGTTGGCCGCCGTCGCCGCGATGGAGCGGGCGTCCATGAGCGCCACGGAAGCGATCTGTCCGCTCTGCAGCTTGGAGCCCTCCCTGTTGGGGAAGTTTCTGGTCGAATGTCTGATGCTGAAAGCGTTGTTGGCCGGCGTGTCGCCCGCGCCGAAGCAGGGACCGCAGAAGGCCGTCTTCAAGACAGCGCCCGTCTCCAGGATCGTGGCCGCGCAGCCATTTCGGATCAGCTCCATGTAGATCGGCATGGAGGCGGGGTACACGCTCAATGTAAAACCGTCGGCGCCGATATTGGAGCCTTTCAGGATATCCGCCGCCGCGCAGATATTCTCAAAGCCACCGCCCGCGCAGCCCGCGATGATTCCCTGATCCACCATGAATCTGCCGTCCACAACCTTGTCCTGCAGGGAGTAGGGCACCGCGCCGTCCAGACTCACCTTGGCGCGCTCCTCCACATCGTGCAGCACATCCTTCAGATTGGCATTGACCTCATCGATGGTGTAGGTGTTGCTGGGGTGAAAAGGCATGGCGATCATCGGTCGGATCTCGGACAGATTCACCTCGATCATACCGTCGTAGTATGCCACCTCGCCCGGCTTCAGCTCCTTATACTCCTCGACTCTGCCATGAATGTCGTAAAATTCCTTAATCTGTTCGTCCGTCTGCCAGATGGAGGACAGGCAGGTCGTCTCTGTGGTCATCACGTCGATGCCGATTCTGAAGTCGGCGCTCAGGGAAGCCACACCGGGACCCACAAATTCCATCACCTTATTCTTCACATAGCCGTTGCCGAACACCGCGCCGATGATCGCCAGCGCCACATCCTGCGGACCTACGCCCTGCACGGGCTCCCCTGTCAGATATACGCCCACAACGCCCGGCATATTGATGTCGTAGGTCTGGGAGAGAAGCTGCTTGACCAGCTCCGGGCCTCCCTCGCCCATGGCCATTGTTCCCAGCGCGCCGTAACGAGTGTGGGAATCGGAGCCCAGAATCATCTTGCCGCCGCCCGCCAGCATCTCGCGCGCGAACTGGTGGATAACTGCCTGATGCGGAGGCACATAGACGCCGCCGTACCGCTTGGCGCAGGTCAAGCCGAACATGTGGTCATCCTCATTGATCGTGCCGCCCACCGCGCACAGAGAGTTGTGACAGTTCGTCAGCACATAGGGGATCGGAAATCTGGTAAGCCCCGATGCTCTGGCTGTCTGAATGATTCCCACAAAAGTGATGTCGTGGGAAGTCAGCTTATCGAATTTGATCTTCAGCTTCTCCATATTGCCGGAGGTATTGTGCTCCTTCAGGATGCCGTAGGCCATCGTGTTCTGCGCGGCCTCAGCCTTCGACACCTCCCTGCCCGTCTGCTGCCTGATCTGTCCCGCCGCGTCCGCGCCGTCCGCAACGATCTGTGTGCCGCCTACCAGATAGGCGCCGCCCTGTGATAATTTAATCATCATATTTTCTCTCCTTGCCGATGCTTTATTTTGTATCTCGTTATGTACTGTGCCGCTCAAAAACCCGCGGCTTTCGCGTCTATTATAGCGGATATCCCCTCTCCGCGCAATACCGCCGTTTTGCTTTTCGCACTACTCCAGATACCGCTCTGCCAGCTCCACGGTGCCCGCCGCAAAACCGCCCGCCATCCCGCGCACGGCGTCGGAACCGCTGCGGCTTGTCACCCATGCCGTCAGCTGCAGCCGCCGCATCATGACGAACGTGGGAATCATCCCGATATCCTGCTGCCGCAGGGCCCCCGCCTTTCGGTAGCCCGCAAGCCACGCTTCGATCAGGCGCGGCGCCATGGAATCTGTCTCCACGAAACTAAGAGAACCCGCCAGATCCTGCACAAACCAGCCGTATCCGCAGTCATCGAAATCAATGATCTTGAGCGCTCCGTTCTCCGTCAGCAGATTGGCGCCCCGTAGATCGCTGTGAATCAGCCCGTAATTCTCCTCCGTGACCCCATATGCCGCGAGTTCGTCCCGTATCCGGCCGTCCGCCCGCTCCAGCACGAGGCGGTCGGACTGTGTAAGCCCCGGCGCAGCCCTCCAGTCGCCCCAGACGGCGTGTGCGCCCAGCACACTCTCATAGTCCCAGTGAAAGCGCGGCAGTCTGCGGGATTCCGCCCAGCACCGCACATGGTTGTGCAGCACGGCGGCGGCCTCTCCGATTTTTACGAACCACGGACACTGTCCTGACAGCGGCAGATTTTCCAGCGGCGCCCCCGTCAGGTAAGAAAACATCGTCCCGTAGGCGACGTCGCCCTCCCCGTCGGACACCGTGTGAATGTATGCTCCGTCCGCGCCCGCGACCGGCTCCCGCAGAATCAGCCCCGTGTCCGCCCGCAGCCGACACAGCCACGTCACTTCGGCCTCCAATTCCTCCCGCGTGTGATAACGCGGACGGCTCAGCCGCAGGACGGCCCGCGCGGCGCCGCCGCTGTCCCGCACCAGATAGGTTCTGTTTTCCGAGAAATACAGCTTCTCCGCCGTGCAGCCCGCCCCGTAAACATGCTCATAATACGGCAGAATCTGCCCGGCGATGCGGCTGATGTCCCGCTCTTTCGCCCGCTGATCCGTCAGCTCATCTTCCATACAGCATTTCCCGCCTGTCTCACCGAATCTTTCCATCAGTTTCCTGCAAGAGAAAAGGCTGCTGCCCGTCGGACAACAGCCTTGTCATCGTTTCTTATTTGCCCGTTGTTTTCTTCTCGCTCACGACAGGCGTCTTGGGAATCACAACCTTGTCGAGCTTCCAGATCTCATCCACATACTCCTGAATGGTTCTGTCGGAGGTGAACTTTCCGGAGCACGCCACGTTGAGAATCGCGCTTCTCGCCCAGCCGCTCTCATTTCTGTACGCCGCCTCGACTCTCTCCTGCGCCGCCGCATACGCCTTAAAGTCCTTCAGGATAAAGTAGGTGTCCGCCTTGGCCGTGCTCTGTGTATTTAACAGCGAGTTGTACAGCGGTCTGAACAGATCCGGATCGTTCGGCGCATAAGTGCCGTTGATCAGCTGCATCAAAACCTTGCGCACATCGGGATCGTTGTTGAAGATCTCCGTCGGATCGTAACCGCCGTAATTCTCATAGCGGATGACCTCATCGGAACTCAGGCCGAAGATGAACGCGTTCTCCTCGCCGACCTCCTCCACGATCTCCACGTTTGCGCCGTCCATCGTGCCGAGGGTCAGCGCGCCGTTGAGCATGAACTTCATGTTGCCGGTACCGGAGGCCTCCTTGCTGGCCGTGGAAATCTGCTCCGACACATCGGACGCCGCGAAGATGATCTCCGCGTTGGACACGCGGTAGTTCTCGATAAATACCACCTTGATCTTGCCGTTGATATCCGGATCGTTGTTGACCACATCGGCCACGGAGTTGATCAGCTTGATCGTCAGCTTGGCGTTCATATAGCCCGCCGCCGCCTTCGCGCCGAAGATGAAGGTCCTCGGATAGAAATCCATGTCCGGATGTTCCTTCAGCTCGTTGTACAGGTACATCACGTGCAGGATATTCAGGAGCTGGCGCTTGTACTCGTGCAGTCTCTTGACCTGCACGTCAAAGATGGAGCGGGGATCTACTTCGATGCCGTTGTGCTCCAGAATATACTGCGCCAAGCGCACCTTGTTCTGATATTTGATGTTCATGAACTCATGCTGCGCCTTCTCGTCGTCCGCATAGATCTTTAACTTGTTGATCTTCGGCAGATCGGTGATCCAGTCGCTGCCCACGTGCGCCGTCACCCAGTCCGCCAGAAGCGGATTCGCGTGCAGCAGGAAACGTCTCTGCGTGATGCCGTTGGTCTTGTTGTTGAACTTCTCCGGCATCATCTCGTAAAAGTCTTTTAACTCCTGATTCTTCAGGATCTCCGTATGTAATCTCGCCACGCCGTTGACGGAATAGCCGGCCGCGATCGCCAGGTGCGCCATCTTGACCTGTCCGTCGTAGATGATCGCCATCTTGCGGATCTTCTCCTGATTGCCGGGATACTTCTGCTCGATCTGCGCGACAAATCTGCGGTTGATCTCTTCCACGATCTGATACACTCTCGGAAGCAGTCTGGAGAACAGCTCGATCGGCCATTTTTCCAGCGCCTCCGACATGATTGTGTGGTTCGTATAAGCGCAGGTCTTGGTCGTCACCTCCCACGCCTCGTCCCATGTCAGATAATACTCATCCATCAGGATGCGCATCAGCTCCGCGATTGCCACGGTCGGGTGCGTGTCGTTCAGCTGGAACGTCACCTTCTCATGGAATTTTCTGATATCGTCATGCTTGCGCATATACCGCGCCACCGCCTCCTGCACGGAAGCGGAGATAAAGAAGTACTGCTGCTTTAAGCGCAGCTCCTTGCCCGCGTAATGGTTGTCGTTGGGGTAGAGCACCTCCACGATATTTCTCGCCAGGTTCTCCTGCTCCACCGCTCTCTGATAATCGCCCTTGTCGAAGGAATCCAGCTGGAAGCACTCCACAGGCTCCGCGTCCCAGATGCGCAGGGTGTTGACAATGCGGCTGCCGTAGCCGACGATCGGCAGATCATAGGGGATGGCTTTTACCGCCTGATAACCCTCCTGCCGGAAGTTGCTCCTGCCGTTCTCATCCACATAGACGTTGACATATCCGCCGAATCTGACCTCCTTGGTGTACTCCGGTCTTCTCAGCTCGAAGGGATTGCCGTCCTTCAGCCAGTTGTCCGGCACCTCCACCTGATAGCCGTCCCTGATTTCCTGTTTGAACATACCGTAGCGATACCGGATGCCGCAGCCGTAAGCCGCGTAGCCAAGCGTCGCCAGGGAGTCCAGGAAACATGCCGCCAGACGTCCCAGACCGCCGTTGCCGAGCGCTGCGTCCGGCTCCTGGTCCTCCACCACGTTGATGTCGATGCCGAGCTCGTCAAGCGCCTGCTTGACTTCCTTGTACGCCTGCAGGTTGATGATGTTGTTGCCCAGCGCGCGCCCCATCAGGAATTCCATGGACAGGTAATACACCATCTTGGGATCCTGCTTGTCGAATTCCTTCTGCGTCGTCAGCCACTGATCGACCACCGCGTCCTTGATCGCGTAGGACACCGCCTGAAAGATCTGCTGGTCCGTCGCTTCCTCAAGGGTCTTTCTGTAAAGAGTCTTCACGTTATAGAGAACGCTTCTCTTGAAAAGTTCTGTATCAAATGTTGATGTCACAGCTTTTTTTGCCATTCATGTGCCTCCTCGTCTGCCATCTGCGGGTTTCTTTAAAAGCATAAATTCCTTTTTATTATATATGGTATTCGCGCTTTTGGCTATAAGCAATGTGCTTAAATTGTTGTCGAATCTGGTATTTTTTTGTATTCTCCCGTAATATTACGCTTTTTCCACACCGATCGTCACAGTCTCGCCATTGACGTTCCACTCCTTAGATACTGTGAGGGCCGCATCCGTCAGAATGGCGTCCGCCAGCACCTTGCCGGAGATCGCGGACGCGTTCCTGTCCACAATCCGCGCGATCCTGTCGTTGCCGTTCACGGAGACTCTGATGTGATCCATAACCTCGAAACCGGCGTCCTTGCGCATCGTCTGAATCTTGCTGATGACCTCGTAGACGAAGCCCTCCTCGATCAGCTCCTCCGTCAGGTTCGTGTCCAAAACGACCGTCACGCTGCCGGACGCCTCGGAGATATACCCCTCTTTCTGCGCCATATCGATGAGCAGGTCCTCCTCCGCAAGCCGCACCTCGACGCCGTTCACATCGAACACGAGCGCGCCTTTTTCCCGCAGCTCGTCCATCGCCATGTTGCCGTCCACGCCGGCGAGGTGCTTCTGGATACCGCCCAGCTGTTTGCCGTACTTCGGGCCTACCGTGCGCAGCTGCGGCTTGAAGCTGTAACTCGTAAATTCCCGCACATCGTCCGTGAACCGGATCTCCTTGACGTTCAGCTCATCCCGCACAATCTCCTGGTAAAAATCGTTCAGCGCGTTCTCCGCCTTCACGAACATCGTGCCGATCGGCTGACGATTCTTGATGTTGGCCGCGTTGCGGGCTGCGCGTCCCAGAACGACAATCTTCAGGACTTCCTCCATGTCCGCCTCCAGCTTCGCGTCGATCATGGACTCGTCCACCACGGGGAAGTCGCACAGATGGATGCTCTCCGGCGCGGCGCTGTCGATGCTCTTCACCAGATTCAGATAGATCTCCTCCGTCATAAAGGGAACCATGGGAGCGGCGCACTTGCAGATCGTCACGAGCGCCGTGTACAGCGTCATGTAGGCGTTGATCTTATCCTGCTCCATGCCCTTCGCCCAGAAGCGCTCACGGCTTCTCCTCACGTACCAGTTGCTCATCTCGTCCACAAAATCGTCCAGCGCCCGGGCCGCCTCGGGGATTCTGTAGTTGTCCAGGTTGTCGTCCACCTCCCTGACAACCGTATTCAGCTTGGACAAAAGCCACTTGTCCATGACGGGCAGCTTATCGTATTCCAGCCTGTACTTCGTCGCGTCGAAATTGTCGATATTTGCGTACAGCACGAAGAACGCGTAGGTGTTCCAGAGGGTGCCGAGGAACTTGCGCTGTCCCTCCTGCACCGCCTTGCCGTGGAAACGGTTGGGCAGCCAGGGAGCGGAATTGATGTAGAAATACCAGCGGATCGCATCCGCGCCGTAGGTCTCCAGCGCCTCAAAGGGATCCACGGCGTTTCCCTTGGACTTGCTCATCTTCTGTCCGTTCTCGTCCTGCACATGGCCGAGAACGATGACGTTCTCAAAGGGCGCCCTGTTGAACAGCAGCGTGGATTCCGCCATCAGGGAGTAGAACCAGCCTCTCGTCTGGTCCACCGCCTCCGAGATGAACTGCGCCGGGAACTGCTTTTCAAAAAGCTCCTGATTCTCAAAAGGATAGTGGTGCTGTGCAAAAGGCATCGCGCCGGAGTCAAACCAGCAGTCGATCACCTCGGGCACACGCTTCATCACCTTGCCGCAGTCGGGGCAGGTAATCGTGATCTCGTCAATGTAAGGGCGGTGCAGCTCCACGTCCTTTGCCTTCGGATCGCCGGAGAGACGTTCCAGTTCCTCGCGGGAGCCGACGGACAGCATATGCCCGCACGACGCGCACTCCCAGATATTGAGCGGCGTGCCCCAATAGCGGTTGCGGGAGATGCCCCAGTCCTGAATGTTCTCCAGCCAGTTGCCGAAGCGTCCCTCGCCGATGGATTCCGGAATCCAGTTGACCGTCTTATTGTTGCGCACCAGATCGTCCCGCACCGCCGTCATCTTGATAAACCAGGACTCGCGGGCATAGTAGATGAGCGGCGTGTCGCAGCGCCAGCAGAACGGGTAGTCGTGCTCGAACTTGGGCGCGTCGAACAGCTTGCCCTCCTTGTCCAGATCCTTCAGGATCTCTGGATCGGCCTTCTTGACGAACAGTCCCGCATAGGCGGTCTCCTCCGTCATCTCGCCCTTCTCATTGACGAACTGTACCAGCGGCAGGTCGTACTTGCGCCCCACATTGGCGTCGTCCTCACCGAAGGCCGGCGCGATATGCACGATACCGGTACCGTCCGTCATCGTGACGTAAGTGTCGCAGGTGACATAGTGCGCCTTCTTGTGCTGTCTGGCCGCCTCCTCGCCCGCACAGGCAAAGAGCGGCTCATACTCTCTGTACTCCAGATCCGTGCCGACATAAGTCTCCAGCACCTCATAGGCGGGTTTGCCCTCCTCCGCCAGCCTGCCGAGCACATTGTCCAGAAGCGCCTCGGCCATATAGTAGGTGCGGCCGTCCGCCGCCTTGACTTTCACGTAGGTTTCATTCGGGTTTACGCAGAGCGCCACATTGGAGGGAAGCGTCCAGGGCGTCGTCGTCCACGCGAGGAAGTAGGCGTCCTCACCCACCGCCTTGAAGCGCACCACCGCGGAGCGCTCCTTCACCGCCTTGTAGCCCTGAGCCACCTCGTGAGAGGACAGCGGCGTGCCGCAGCGCGGGCAGTAGGGCACGATCTTGAAGCCCTTGTACAGGAGCCCCTTGTCCCAGATCTGCCTGAGCGCCCACCACTCGGATTCAATAAAATCGTCATGGTAGGTGACATAGGGATCATCCATATCCGCCCAGAAACCGACCGTGTTGGAGAAATCCTCCCACATGCCCTTGTACTTCCAGACCGACTCTTTACACTTGTCAATAAAAGGGGCCAGACCGTACTCTTCGATCTGTTCCTTGCCGTCCAGACCGAGCAGCTTCTCCACTTCCAGCTCCACCGGGAGGCCGTGGGTATCCCAGCCCGCCTTGCGGGGCACCATATATCCCTTCATGGTGCGGTATCTGGGGATCATATCCTTGATCACGCGGGTAAGCACATGGCCGATATGGGGCTTGCCGTTGGCCGTCGGCGGCCCGTCATAGAAGGTGTAAGTCTCTCCCTCCCTGCGGGAATCCATGCTTTTCTGAAAAATATCGTTGTCTTTCCAAAACTTGCACACCTCCTTTTCCCTCTCCACAAAATTCAGGTTCGCGTCCACTTTCTGATACATACTTTGCTCTCCTTCCCTGTTCGTCACTGTGTTCTCTGCATAACATAAAAAAGAAAGACCCCGTCCGTAAAAGGACGAGGTCAAAAACGCTCGGTTTACCACCCGTTACGACATACATTCCCGCTCTCCGGCTTTTCCAGAACCTCCGTCATCCGTCTGTCAAAAGTCTTCCCGCGGTCAATACGTTTCCCGATAACGGTGGGATGCCGTCGTTCCCTACTGCCCTGTTCTCACCGCCTGGGCGCGAAACAGAGGTTCGGTCCGAAACTCCGAAGTGATCTTCCCCGACTCCCTACTCGCACCGGTCTTCCACCCTCACCGGTTCGCTGTGCCTTTTGAAAATCGGCTACTGTCTTCTTCAACGTCTGTGCCTATCAAGATACCGCTCTATTATAATTTGGTTAAAATGGGCTTGTCAAGAGGTTATGTCTCAGTTTTCCCGCCGTTTTCTTTTTTGGCCCACTCGTCATCGTCGATCCAGTCGTTGGAGATATCCCACTCGTCGTCTTCAATCCAGTCGTTCTCCGCGTGGTCCTCCGCATACGGATCCTTCTCCTGGGGCTTCTCCGGCTCGTTCCAGTCCTCATCTTCGATCCAGTCGTCCTCCGCGTTCTGCGATTCCTCCTGCCCGGACACAGTTTCTTTATCCGCCGTCCGTCCGCGTGATTCCGCCTCTACGCTGATCTCCTCAAGTTCCGCCTCACCGTTCTCCCCGGTATCCTCCTCCTCTTCATCATCTTCATCATCTTCATCATCTTCGTCGTCTTCTTCCTCTTCATCGTCATCTTCGCTGTCATCTTCTTCCTCATCATCGTCCCCGTCATCCTCCTCATCGTCGTCCTCCCGACGCATTTTAAGGAGGAAATAACCTCCTGCCGCAAGCGCGGCAAGCACCGCGACGATCACCACCGCGAGTACCAGTCTTCCCCACGGGAAACCATGGCCTGTCTCATCGGTCTCCGCTGTCCCCGGCGAGATGCCTGTCATCGGCTGATCACTTATGATAATGACGTAGTCGGAAGCATGTTCCATGTCAAAGACCGCATATCCGTTCTCATCGATGACGGCGGCGCATATGAATTCCAGCGTCCCCGCCTCCGAATCATAGTAAAACAGGTTCGCGTACCGGCCGCAGTCCGCGGGATCCAACTGTATCTCCAACTGCGCCCCGAAACCAAACGGGCCGTCATGAGCAAGACTGAACTCCAGATATTCGTCTGCGCCAGCATACTGTGCCAGCAGATCCTGCGGGATGATATCCCTGTCGAACGAGACCGCCATATCCATGTCGGCGAAATTTCCCTGAACGCTGCCGACATTCACATGCCATGCAGCGCGGTCGTTCATCCGCAGAATCAGATCGACGTTCTGTTCTTTCGCCATCTGCAGTATTTCGTCCGTCAGAATGGATACGTCCTCCATATCCATCGTCACGGAAGGTCTTACATAAACCGGCTCCTCCTGAGCCCCGCCTTCCGGCTCCGTCACCGCGTCGGCATTCGCCAGGAGCGTACTGTGATTGCTGTTTGCACTGCTCTTACCGCCCGCGCTGTCGCTGCCTGCACTCGCCTTACTCGTGGTGTCGCCACTACCTGCCGCAGTATCCTGGCCTTTCTTTTCAGCGCCGGCCCCTTCGCTTCCCTGTGAGCCGCTGTCTGTGCTCTCCCCGCTCGTCACGTTGCCGTTATTTGTACTCTCCTTGCTCGTCGTGCTGCTGCCGTTACCTGTGCTCTCCTCGCTCGTCGTGCTGCTGCCGTTATTTGTGCTCTCCTCGCTCGTCGTGCTGCCGCTGCTCGTACTCTCCTCGCTCGTCGTACCGCTGCCGCTGCCTGTGCTCTCCTTGCTCGTCGCACCGTTGCCGCTGCTCGTGCTCTCCTTGCTTGTCGTGCCGCTGCTACTCGTACTCTCCTTACTTGTCGTATTGCCGTTACTTGTACTCTCCTTGCTCGTCGTACTGCCGTTATTTGTGCTCTCCTTGCTCGTCGTGCTGCTGTTACTCGTGCTCTCCTTGCTTGTCGTGCTGCTGCCGCTGCTTGTCACAGTGCCTTTGCCTTCGTCTTCTATGCCCGGCGTTTCCATGCCCGGCGAACCGCTGGCCGTACTTTCTCTGCTCGTCGTGCCGCTGTTACTCGTGCTCTCCTTGCCTGTCGTGCTGCCGTTACTTGTGCTCTCCTTGCTTGTCGTGCTGCCGCTGCTCGTACTCTCTTTGCTTGTCGTACTGCCGCTGCTTGTGCTCTCCTTACTCGTCGTACCGTCGCTGCCTGTACTGCTCTGGCTCGTTGTGCTGCCGCTGCCTGTACTGTCTTTGCTTGTCGTGGTGTCGCCGCCGGAACTGCCGCTGTCACCCGTACCGCTGCCGCCGGAACTGCTGCTGCCGCCCGTACCGCTGCCGCCGGAACTGCTGCTGCCACCCGTACCGCCGCCCCAGCCGGCGCCGCTTCCGCTCCCTGAACCGCCGCTGCCCGAGCCGCCGCTGCCCGAACCGCCTGAGCCCGAGCCCGAACCGCTTCCGGTGCCGGGCAGCATACCCGGATAATCCTCATCCTCTTCCTCCTCGCCGGCGCTGTCGTCGATCACCCTGATGACAACAGGAATATGCTCCAGCATCGAATAATTGTCATCCTGCGGATCGTAGGTGAGATAGAAAGTTTTCTCCCCCGCCTGCTCCAAAACAGTCTCCGCATCGCTCTCCCATGCAAAACCGCCCGGGAGCACGATGCTTCCCAGCCTGCTTCCCAGCTTGGCCGACAAGCTGGCCGGCACGGTGCAGCTCGGAATCGCCCGGGAAACCTTGAGCCCGACCTGTCTTTCCACGGTCAGATATTTCACAGTGTCCTGCGGCGTATAGACCGCCGGGTATGACGACGTCCCCGCCTTAAGCGTTACAGTTTCGTTTTTCCAGCGCCATCCCTCGGGCAGGCTGATATCCGACAGCTTCAGCCCGGCCTTGTAGACCACCGGCGACAGCACCGGCGTGTCCACCACCGGCTCGGCCTTCACCACCGTCACGACGCACGACGCACTCTTAGCGCCGCTCTTGGAGCAGGTGATCGTCGCCTTGCCCGGCGATACCGCCTTGATGACGCCCTGCGCGTCCACCGTCGCGACACCCGTGTTATTGCTCGCAAACGTCAGAGCGCTCAGGCTGTCCACCTTGAAACCGTTCACATAGGGAATCACTCTCTGTGTCTTGTCCACCGCCAGATTGTCAACCGACGTCTTATTCAGCGTGATCGTGTCCGTCGTATCCGGCTTGGAGCACACCGACGCAGGCATATTGCCATACACCGGAATCTTGAACACAAAGCTGTTGTCAAGCGATCCGGTATTGGTATACGCCTTCTGGATACTTGGCGCCTCCGAAGACGGCGCCGCGATGTTCTGCATATACTGATGCCCGTATCTGTTATTGTTGGTCACGTTAAATTTCTGCAGATACAGCGTGTCCTGCCCGCGGAGAATATACTGCGTGCCGATGACGGACGCGCCGCCCTCCAGCGAGGCATACCGCGTGCTCCAGCCCTTCTCCTGCGCGTATTTCAGACCCGCGCGAATCACATCATCGGTGTTTCCCCCGGAAGCGCGTACATTAAAGAAGTTATAATATCCCTCGTATCCCCTGTACGTGCCAAACACCATCTGAGAGCCCTGTCGCCCCTGCTCCTGTATTACCCGGGACGCCAGGTGGAAAGGGCTGACTCCCATCTTGCTGCCGATCCTGGTAAAAGCCGCCGCATACGTCATTCCCTCGTTCGGGATATCGCCCGCCATAAAGGTTCCCGCCAGAAGTGCCTTCACCGCGCTCTCCGTATGGTAGGACGGATTGTAGGTAAGCTGTTCAAACTGAAAGATCGACGTCTCCGTCAGAAAATTTCTCGGATCCATGAAATAGCGCAGAATCCCCTCGGAAGCGTAGCTCCAGCCCTTCTGCGGCGTAGCGTCGTTTTGCCACGACGCCGGATTGCTGCTCTGGATCCAGCTCTTATCTCCCATCTCCTTGGAGACTGCCGTGTTGAAATCCACACCCGTCTCCATTTTGACAAAAATCCAGTTCGGATATTTCTGTTTGAGCGCCAGAAGCTGATTCTGGTAGGATGCCGGGAACTGATTGACGTCCGGATAACTCGAAATCGCAGCGGCCAGAGAGATTGTCCGCAGCTTTCTCTTCGGCGCCGCCTGCGCTTTCTGCACATATTCCTCCGTCCACGTCAGAAAGTTCTCGTCCGAAGAAGCCAGATACCGCTTCTCTATGTAACCCGTGTACTCTTTGTCCTGATCGTAGAACGACACCTCATACCACACGTTGCCCGCTTCGTCCAGCTCCACGCCGACGATCCGCACCGACTGTCCGCAGACTGCCGTATCGACCGTATCCGCCTCGACGTCAGGCTCCTCCTTCACCTCGTACTGCTCGCACAGATAGAGCACTGCCAGAATGAATTTCTGCTCCGCGATCTCCTCCAGTTCCTCCTGTGCCGTCTCCAGATCCGCAATCTCTCCGGTCACTTCCTCGTGTATGATTTCCACGGTTATGGTCGGAATCGTGACCGTCTCGGCCTCCTCCTCGGACAGCGCATAGACTTCCTCGTCCCACACCGGCAGGAACGTATAACACTCCTTGTCCTCTCCGGACCACTCCGCCTCATAATCCGTATCGCAGGCCCAGGTCACTTCGATCTCTTCCGACTCTTCGGAATCATCCAGCGTGACGGTGAGCGCTGCGGGGAAACGGTCCGCCAGCTCCTCCGCTGACGGTTTCTTCTCGTAAGTCAGGTAAGCCTCTTCCGCTGACAGCGCAGTGATTGACGTGATATGGCGCACTTCGGCCTCGCTCTCCTGCTCTCCGTCAGGAGTCTCTTCCACATCCTTCTCGTCCTCATCCGTTTCTGTCTGCTTCGCGTCGCTTTGTTCCGATGTGTTTTCATCTTCCTGCGGCGCCTCCGCCTTTTTCTCCGTCGCCACACTGACGATCGTCTGGCTTCCGATTATGCTGAGCGCCATCAGATATGCCGCCGCCTTTATGATATATTTCATGAATCGCCTGTTTTTCATCTGTATCTGCCGAAATCCTTTCACCGCAAGCCTTGCCCTTTCACGGCGCCGCCGCGCACTGTTTACCATAATTTTCACATTATGTCAACATAACTATACTATGGCATGTCGGATTATGTCAACTGCCTGCCGCCGAAAATTTCCGAGGCGCACACACCAGCCGCATTGTGCCGCCGGATTGCCGCCGGATATCCGATTACTCTTGAAAAATCCGTGCAGTTTCGCTATGATATACGTGTATGCTTTTATCCTAAGAGAAAAAGAGGGCGATTCCATGTTACGCATTATTACGGATTCCGCAAGCGATCTGCCAAAAGATTATATAGAGCAGCACAAGCTGCACGTGATTCCAACGCCGGTGGTGATCGACGACGTCGATTACTTCGACGGCGCGACAATTCAGACAGAAGAATTCTATCACATACTGGACGACATCAGCCGCGACGTGAAGACCTATCACATCAATCCCGCCATGTTCACTGAGGCTTTCCTGCCCTACGCGAAGGCCGGCGACAGCGTCATCTACCTGTGCTTTTCCACCGGCATCGCGGGCACCTACAACGCCGCCAACATCGCGCTCTCCAACGTGCGCGAGGAATACCCCGATTTCGATCTGACAATCATCGACTCCAAGTGCGCTTCCGCCGGCTTCGGACTGGTGGTCAGCAAGCTGGTCACCATGCTGGAAAAAGGCGCATCCAAGCAAGAGATCATCGACGCCGCGGAGTATTACATCTACCACATCAGACATGTATTCACCGTGCAGACGCTGGCTTACCTGATCAAGGGCGGCCGCCTGACGAAATTCAAAGGCACGCTGGCGGAGACGCTGGACATGAAGCCCGTCCTAATCGTCAACGATATCGGCGCCCTGGCCGTCGTCAAGACCGTGCGCGGCCGCAAGAAGGCCATGCGCTATCTCATCGAGTACGCGCAGGCCAACGGCTGCCCCACAGAGGGCGGAACGGTGGCCCTCTGCCACGGCGAAGATCAGGAAGCTCTGGATTTCGTCAACTCTCTGGTGCAGGAGACTTTTCATCCGAAGCAGACCATAATCTCCGTGGTGGGCTGTGCCATCGGCGCGCACACGGGACGAGGCATCGTCGGCTTCTGTTTCTTTGACGCCGACGACGGCGAATTCTCCAAATATTTCACCGATTGATTCCCACGGCCGCTTACTGCGCGCCGATCGTATCCACGATGGACATGCGCCTGATCCGCCTTATGGGACCCGCGACCGCCAGCCCGACGGACAGCGCAACTATCCCCAGAATGACCGAGAGCGCGCCAAGCGGGAGCCTCCACGCGTCGCCCCAGTGGGAAGTCACCATCATATCATACAACGCTCTGTTGCACAGTATTCCCAGTACAATCCCGAACAGACTGCCCGCCACCGTATAAGTCGCCGCCTCCGCGACGATCATGCCGGCGAGCTGCCCGACGCTCAAACCCACCGCCCGGAAAGCGCCGTACAGCTTCATGCGCGCGGACACGCCCATAGCGACGCTGTTGGTGATATTGAACACCGTAATAAAGCCGATCACCGCGAGAAATCCATAGATGAACAGGAAGAAACAATAGCAGGCTCCCCGCACATTACGGTTGCCCATGCGCCTGTCCGAAAAGGTAAATCCCTCCCCCGCCATGCTGCGGATCTCCTCCACATCCTCGTCCGTCGCACCCCAGCGAAGCTGCACGTCTATGATGGTGTAACCCGTCCATCCGGTCAGCCGCCGAAAAGTCTCCTCCGAGCACACAATCCGCTCTGTCCCCGCCGTGGTATCGAAGGGACTGCCGGAAAGCAGCCCCGCGATCCTGATTCTCTTCTCCTCGCCGCCTATCTTCAATGTCACCGTATCGCCCACTCTGATCCGGCTCTCCGGCGTATAGACGAGCAGCCCCGCGTCGTCGCCGTCCATGACATCCCGCATGGAACCTGCCGTCAGATACTCCCCGGCCCAGCCGAACTGGTTCTCCTCATAGGAAACCAGATCCGCCGTTCCCGCCCACGACCCGCAGTCCGCCGGCAGGGCAAAGGCAAAACAGCGCCCGAATGCCCTGCGCACCGCCGAATTTTCCGCCAGCGTCCGCGCCAGCTCTTCGGGAACGGTACAGGTATTGTCCGGACCGATCACGGAGACGTCGGGCGTCCACGGTTTCAGCGGATTGACGGCATGCCTCATGAAATCCACCGTCACATAGAAGGACAGAAAAAGGATAATGCTGAAGGCGAAGGAACCCGCCATCAGGAACAGATTCCTGCGGCTCGCCACGGCGTGATGAATGCCCAGCGCCGTGTGCACCCTGCAGAATCTCGTATCCGCCGCCCTGTGCACAGGCGTCTCGTGCCCGTCATTGCCCGAGACAGCCGCCAGAGGCGATACCGCCGCCGCTCTCTTCGCGGGTGTTCCGGCAGCCGCAAGCACAGTGAGAATCCCCACCGCGGCGCCCATGACGACACTCGGCGCGCTCACGCCGAAGGCGGGCAGCCCGTAGAAATATTCCGGGGCAAGCGCCCGCAGCACCGCGCAGAGAATCCAGATCACCGCCACACCCGCGCCGACTCCGAACGGAACGGCAAACAGACACCAGCCGAGCGCCTCCCGGTAAACCAGACGCATCACCTGTCCCGCCGTCGCCCCGGTGCAGCGCAGAAGCCCGAAAAACGCCGTGCGCTGCGCCACGCTGCTGTTCAGACTCGCCGCGATCATGATGATAGCCGCAGTCAGTACCAGCACAAACAGGATGGCAGCGGCGGCGTAGACCAACAGGACAAACTGCGTACCGCTCTGCCCCGTCAGCGCCAACAGCCTTTCATTCCCAATCGTCTGCGTCTCCGTCAAGCCGAACGTCTCCCGCAGCTCCTCCGCTAGGCGGCGGATCTCCCTCTCCTTCGCAAAGCGGACGAGGAGCAGGCTGTCGTAATCCGCCAGCGCCCCGCCTGTCAAATTCGGCGCACAGAGTCTCCGGTAATCCTGCGTCGTGACAAACATCGCGTAGGAATCCTCTCTGCTCGTCTTGTCGATATCGCCGAAGAATCCAGAAACCGTGTAGGTCTGACTGCCGCCATCCGGCCCGTCTACGGTGATGCTGTCGCCGATCCCGACGCCCAGCTCCTTTCCCGCGCGTCTTACCAGAAACGCCTCCCCGTCGTTTTCGGGAAGGTGCCCCGCCATCTCCTGATCCTCCTCAAACAGCATCATTTCCCCATAGCTTTCATCGACTCCGCAGATCGTGAGATCCTTGCCGCCCAGGGTATATCCCTCTCTGCCCTTGAAATTCAGGACGCCGTACCTGCAGACAGAGGCCACTCCGTCCATCTGCGCGATCCGCTCCGCCTCCGCGTCCGTGATGTCCGTCACGGCGATGTGCCATGTGCCGTTCTCCAATTTCACCTGCAGCAGCTGACTGCGGATAAACATGTCCGCCATACCGAAGATCGCCGCCACCAGAAAGACCGCCAGCGCGATACAGAAGATCGACATACCATGCTGCCTCCTGTGCGTTCGCGCCGATATGGAAGCCAGTTCCAGATAATTTTTCATCATAATCTCCATACCTCTTTCTCTCTGCCCTACAGATGATTGATCGTCTCCGTGATCTCCATCCCGGCGATACGTTTCGCCGGCGCATGCACCGCCAGCGCGCAGGCGCCGAGCATCAGCAGGAACACCGTCAGCAGCACGCCGAACGGGACCTGCCATCTGCCGCCGAAATATTGAAGCACCATCCGCCTGATCAGCCAGTAGTGCGCCAGGAGGCCGAGCGCGCATCCCGGCACGCTCCCCGCAGCGGCATAGGCCGCCGTCTCCGCCGCGATCATCTTCTTCATCTGCCGTCCGCCCATGCCGACGGCGCGCATGACGCCATACTGCGGCAGTCTTGCGGACACGCTCATGGAGATGCCGTTCATGATGTGCAGCGCGGCGATCAGCGCGATGATCACCAGAAAACCGTACGCCCCGACCCGTGTCACCCAATACGCGCCCTGTTCCATTCTCACCGTCGCACGCCGGTCCTCAAACCACTCGCTTCCCGCCAACCGCCTTATCGTCTCCACCGTCTCCTCCGGAGCGCCGCGCGTCAGCTTGACGGACAGACAGCAATAATCCTTTTCCCCCGTGATGCGGGCAAAAGTCTCCTCCGAGCATCCCACCACCACATCGCCCGCCATAATCCCCGGCCCCGCCGACACCACGCTGGCGACTGTCAGCTCCTCACCGTCGATCTGCAGAGTGTCGCCCACACGATTCAGGATCCGGTTCCTGTCATAAACCGTCAGAACCTGATCCGAGTTCCCGGATACCGGCGACAGTTTCCCCGCCGCCACCGCCTCCTCCGAGGCCTCCATCATAGCGCTGTCGTAAGAAACCAGATCGATGCGCCTGCTCTCCCCGTCAATCCGCGCGGACAGTCCCTGCGCAATACTGCTCCCGAACACCGCCCCGACTCCCGGCAGCGCGGCAATCTCCCGCACCATATTCCGATCCAGCGAGTTGCTCTCGTCCACACTGGAGATCTGCAGATCGCAGGCCAGCGGATTCATGGAGGGAATCAACCGCCGTCCAAACTCTAACGCCGCCGCAAAAACAAAGAACAGAACGATCACAAACGCGAACGAGCCGGCCGTCAGAAACAGGTTCTTCTTCGACGACGACGCGTGACGGACTCCCAAAAGCGTCTCCGCCTTCAGGCGGCGCATATCGACGCCGCGCGCGATACCGCCTCTCTCCGCGTAAGCGCCCGCCACCGCGGCGACCGGTGATACCGCGGCCGCCCGCCTCGCCGGAGAGCGTGCCGCCAGCAGCACCGTAGCCAGGCCCAGCGCGACGCCGGATACAACGCCGACGGCACTCAGGTAGAAAAGCGGTATCTCCGCGAACTCGCCTTTAACCAGGCAACGCAGAATAAAACACAAAATCCAGTTGGTGAAAACTCCCAGCAGACAGCCGAGCGGAACGGCCTTTTTGCACCAGGCAAGCGCCTCCAGCCGAACCAGCCGCATGATCTGTCTGCGGCTGGCGCCGATGCAGCGCAGCATCCCGAAAAACTGCGTCCGCTGCGCCACGCTGCTGTTCAGGCAGCCTGAAATCATCAGGACGCCCGCGATCAGAATCAGCAGAAACACCGCCGCCGCTGTCGGATATGCCCAGTCCGGATACCGAAAGCCTCCGTGTTTGCGGATCAGCCGCTCGGTTTCCATGCTGTAATAAGTATCCAGGACCGAGAGGACGGACGTCACCAGAAAGACCGCGAGAACAATACACAGCACAGTCATACGGTCCTGACCCCGGCGCTCCTTCGCCGAAAGCCGCGCAAGCTCCAGATAGCTTCTCATTCCACGCACCTCCCCAGATCCGTGAGCACACCGTCCGACACCTGCAGCACCCTGTCCGCGGCGGAAGCTATCGCGCGGTTGTGCGTGATCATGAGAATTGTCTGCTCGTACCGCTTGGACGCCTGCTTGAGCAGCGCAATCACCTCGCTGCTGTTCTTCGTGTCCAGATTGCCGGTGGGCTCGTCCGCCAGAATCAGCATGGGGCGCATAATCAGCGCACGCCCGATCGCCACCCGCTGCTGCTGTCCGCCCGAGAGTTGACCCGGCAGATGATGTCTGCGCTCCCGCAGATTCAGGACGTCCAGCAGTTCCTCCACATACGTCCGGTTCGGTTTCTGATAATCCAGCAGCACCGGAAAAATAATGTTCTGCTCCACCGTGAGCTCCGGCACCAGATGAAACGCCTGAAAGATAAAGCCGATATTGCGCCGCCTGAAAATCGTGCGCTGCTCGTCCTT
This sequence comes from uncultured Lachnospiraceae bacterium, assembly GCA_947586255.1. Classification (GTDB taxonomy): domain Bacteria; phylum Bacillota; class Clostridia; order Lachnospirales; family Lachnospiraceae; genus UBA3282. The sequence goes on from CANPXP010000015.1 coordinate 52,709, forward strand.
CATGGAAAAAGTGTCCCTGCCGTCAATCAGAACCCTCCCCGACGTCGGCACGTCCAGCGCCCCGATCATATTGAGCAGCGTACTCTTGCCCGATCCGGACTCGCCCACCACAGCCACGAACTCGCCTTTCGGCACGGTAAAGCTCACATTTTTCAACGCCTCCACAGCGGCCTCCCCGCTTCCGTATGTCTTACAGACAGACTGCACTTCCAGCAAATTCATATCATTGTCCTCCGTTTGGCCATTCCCAGCGGCATATGGCATCGCACTGTGCCGCGCCGTACCTCCACGCTGCCGGGAATCATCTTTTCATGGCTTAGTATAGCGCGTTCTTCTTACTCTTTCGTGAATCACAGCTTACAGATTTGTAATGACCGCCGTCTCCCTGTCGGCGGGGACCAAAAAATCCATGACAAACGTACTGCCTTTCCCCTGTACACTGTCCACTGTGATATTGCCGTCGTGCGCCTCCACGATCGCCTTGGCAAGCGGAAGCCCCAGCCCTGCGCCCGCCCTGTCCCGCGCACTGCCGCTCCGATAAAACCGCTTGAAAATATGATGAATGTCCTCCGCCGGAATCCCTGCGCCGTCGTCCCGCACGGTAATCTGCACCAGACCGGTGACCTGCCGCCACAGGAGCCATACATGCCCGCCCGCCGCCGTGTGGTCCAGCGCATTTTTGACCAGATTGCTGACCGCCTCCGTCAGCCAGTCCCTGTCGCACAAGAGCACGACATCGTCCCTGCCGGTGAGGGTGAGCGTCTTCTGCTCCCGCTTCGCGCGATAGGAAAAATGCAGTTCCACATCCCGCATCATATCCGCCACATCGGCGGGCGCCTTATCCATAACCAGCGAACCGGCGTCCAGCCTAGCGATCTTGAGCAGATTCTGCACCAGCGTCCCGATCCTGTCCAGCTCCTGCTCCGACAGCGTGACAAACTCGCGGATCGCCTCCCGCTCTCCGGCCTCCTCCTGCAGCAGGCCGTTGTAGATATTGAGCGCAGCCAACGGCGTTTTGAGCTGATGAGAAATGTCCGAGATAATATTCTGCAGGAATTCTCTGGCGCGCTTTTCCTTCTGCACATGGGCGTTCAATACCGTCGCCAGCGTGTTCACCTCGTGAAACAGCCGATACAGTTCTCCCTCCTCGTCGCAGTCGATGCGCGCCGCCTCATCCCCGTCGAGATAGGCTTCGATAACCGCCGCAGCAGCCGCCAGCCTATCATTCTGCCTTCGGAAATATATAAGACAAGGACCGATGACACCGCCGTACAAAAGCAGCGAAAAGAACGCCGTCAGAAGCGCCGCTTCTCTGAAACGCATGAAGACGACAATTTCCGCCGCCACAAAAAATGCGGTCATAACGCCAGTTATCACCGCAAACAACCTTCTGATCTCTCTATCCGCAAATATATTCATGCCACACTACCCTCAATCCGTATTCCAGATTCCCGCACACTGTCCTCTCTCACATCACATTCCACTTGTACCCCATACGCCGCACCGTGACCAGCATATGCGGATCGCCCGGGTCGTCCTCAATCTTCATACGCAGTCTGCGCACGTACACCGTGAGCGTATTGTCGTCCACGAAGCTGCCCTCGCTGTCCCAGAGCTTCTCCAGAATCTGCTCTTTGGAGAGAATCACATTGGGGCTTTGCATGAACAGACACAACAGCCTGTACTCTCCCGCCGTGAGATCGATCGGCGCCCCGTTCTTATATACCTGCCCTTTCAGAAGCTCCACCCGGATATCGTTGGAGGCAAGCTCCGTGTCCGACGCCGCAAAATCCCTGGCGCGCCTGAGCAGCGCGTTGATCCGCGACATCAGCACGCCCAGCTTAAACGGCTTGGTGATGTAATCGTCCGCGCCCATATCCAACCCCATGATAATGTCGATCTCCTCATCCCGCGCAGTCAGGAAGATGATCGGCACCTTTGAAGTCAGCCGCACCTTTTTGCAAATCTCAAAACCGGAACCGTCCGGCAGCGAGATATCCAGGATCAGCAGATCATAACCACCTTCCGCCCACTTGTCCTCCGCCTCCCTGACCGTCCGGGCGACCTCCACCTCGTAGTCCGCTTTCCGCAGGGCGAACGACATACCGTTGACCAGACTCAAATCATCCTCCAAGAGCAGTATCCTATCCATGAGACTTTTCCTTTCCACATAACCCAGTCCGCCGCACAGGCTCTTTTCTATCATTGTATACGGTGCGTTGTCCGATGGCAAATTACAATTTTGTAAGGATGAAGTTCAGGCTTATCAGCTGCTGCTGAGATATTGGCAAAATTATTTATAGAGTCTTCATTACTTCAAGCAATTTTTGATAGCTCTCCACATCGTGATACTTTACATTGCTTGCCTTGGAGTGTTTTATTTCTTGAAAATATCGGAATGTGAGCCTGTGTCCACAAGAGTTAAGGTTAGAACATCGT